>CAYHCN010000321.1:0-2789 GCA_964354945.1 uncultured Eubacteriales bacterium | reverse complement strand
GACAGCGAGCCCATCTCCATGCCCTCGTAGGGGAACGACACCGGCTCGCCGGGCTCCTTGAGTGCCGCCGCGTAGAGCAGCGGCAGGTAGTGCTCGTTGGTCGGCACCGACCGGCGAGGTTCGGGGGCGAGCGACTGGTAGTCCGCGAGCGCGTCCACGTCCCCGGCCCGGATTCGGTCTCTGACCCACCCGTCGAAGTCGACGGCCCAGTCGTAGCCGCCGTGCGGCGAGCCCCAGTCGATAGCCCGCAGGTTGTGGACTATGTTGCCGCTGCCGAGAACGAGGACGCCGTGCTCGCGCAGCGGTGCGAGCAGCCGGGCGAGGTCGACGTGGGCGCGTGGTGCAGCGGCAACGTCGAGCGACAGCTCGACGACAGGCACGTCGGCAGCCGGGTACATGTGCCGCAGCAGCGTCCACGACGCGTGGTCGAAACCCCACTCCGTATCGGTGACGGCACCAGCGAGCGTGGCCACCGCCTTGCCGATCTCCGGCTGCCCCGGCGCCTCGTACTGGATCTGGTAGAGCTCGTCGGGGAATCCCCAGAAGTCGTGGATGGTGCGAGGCTCGGCTGCGCACAGCACGCGTGTCTCGCCCGGGGTCAGCCAGTGGGCCGACACGACGAGCACTGCTGCGGGTCGGGGTAGCTCCTCGGCAAGGCGAACGAGACTGTGGGTGAACGCGTTGTCCTCGAGGGCGTTCATCGGCGACCCATGGCCGAGGAACAACGCAGGCATGCGAGAGGTGTCTGGGAAGCCCGCGAGCGACTGCTCGGCGAGGGGGCAGCCGCCGGCGTCACCGGCTCGGCGCGCGTCGGAGATCGGCGCGAAGTCTCCGGCCGTGGATTCGAGATCGTCGGGTGCTCTCATCGTGCTCCTCGTGAAGTCGTGCCGGACACGAGGGCGAACGAGGTGCGAGGGTACCTGCGGCGAGGCCGGGCTAGCCCTGCTCGGCGGTGCGGGCCCTGATCTGCTCGAAGCTGAGCAGCGCGATGCATCCGATCGTGAGACCGAGGCCGATCGCCAACCACATCTCGGCGTGCTCGGGATCTGCGGCCATCCATGCGGTGAACCTGGCAATCGCACTCTCGAAGGTCTGGATCATCGAACCCACCTGCTCCTTGCGTGCCCCTTGAACGTGCTATCTCTGCGAGCACCCGGTCTTGGTCCTTCTATCGGCCGGATGTGGCAGGTGGCTGAGCCAATGGTGTGCCAGAAACCGCAGGCGGTCCTCCCGCGACCAGACTCCTCCGTTCGCGACGATAGCGAGTCGAAACGGGGACGTTCACGACGCGGTCCGTCCCGCCGGTCTTCCGAGTGGCTGCTCCGACGCGCTGCCGCGTGCGCCATCGGTCGTCGTCTCGGTCTCCAGGGGCTCCGCGCGAGGCGCGATCGTGGCGTAGATGCGGTAGGCGATCCACATCGAGGCGAGCGCGGCTCCCCCGAAGATCGCGAATGAACCGATCTCGAGGTGGCCTTCAACGAGCGCAGCGGACACGAGCATCGCGGCGATGGCGGACGCCATGGCGACGGCCTTCACGACGAGCACCGAACTCAGAAGGTAGCCCACCGGGCGGCGGCGGAGCACGGTGACCCCGGTGAACACCAACAGGGGCACGATGAGTCCGAGGTCGAGCGCTTGGACGACCATCGTCGTCTCGCCCGCGAGCATCGCCGTCGCCCAGTCACCTTGGTAGCCCGCAGCGATGCGCTGGCCCCACATCAGCAGCAGGACAGCCGACATCACGAAACACAGCGCCGCCATGGACCGGCGGGGGAACCTCTCGGAGACGCCTTCGGCGAGTGTCGGCAGCGAGATCGTCGAGAAGATCCACACGATGCCCGCGAGGCTCGCCCCGTAGACTGCAATGAACAGCACCAGCAGCGGACCGAAGGCCCACGCCATCGCGTACATGAGGTACTGGTAGAACAGGTAGCCGAGCAGCCCCGCGGCGATCAGCCGACCACGCAGCGAACCCTTCGCGAGCCACGGCAGGGTGAGCAGCAGGGCGGGCACCGCGAAGAACAGCGTGAAGATGTCCCAGCCGACTCCCTCGGCCACCACGCGCTCCGAGTTGTAGGCGTAGACGCCGGTGGTCGTGTATTCGTAACGCTCTCCGCGGATGCTGGTGGTCGAGGAAGTCGAGCCGTCGCCTCGCGCGAACACGCCGAGTGCCGAGGCGGCACCTGCCATCAGCGCGATGACGAGGCAGAGCGCGACCAAGCCGTAGCGGGTGCTGGAGCTCAGTTTCGTACTCACCGTCATCGCCCCCTCTACGCCACGAGCCGAGGAGCGACCGTGGTAGTCCACTCGCTCACGGCAGCCATGTCGCGAAAGTCGCCTTGCGGTGCCTTCATCATCTTCATGATCAGTCGCTCGGGCAGCGAGAATGCCTTGGGCTCGTTCCAGCCCGCGAACAGGCCCGTGTCGATCGGCGCCAGACCGTTCTCCTCGACGACCGCCCTGTTGTAGCCGGCGACCTCGTCGCACTTGCCCTCCTCGGTGATCATCAGACCGACGGTGAACATCGCGAGCGGCTTGGCCTTCAGCTCGGCCGAGTTGGCCCTGACCCATTCGCGCACAGGCGCGTGCCACGTCCCGCCACGCACCCCGCTGCCGACGACGAAGGCGTCGTAGGCCGACGCATCAGGCCTGTCGGTGGCCGGCTTCACGTCGACCGTTGCACCCTTCTCGGCCAGCGTCTTGCCGATCTGCTCGGCCACGCCACTCGTGCAGCCGCTGCCTGTTCCGTAGACGACCGCCGAAGCGGTGGTCCTACGCGCAGAGGACTT
>CAYHCN010000320.1:0-2792 GCA_964354945.1 uncultured Eubacteriales bacterium | reverse complement strand
GCTTGTCGCCGGCATCGCCATGGCGCAGTAGATACACGCGGGTCGCAGCCATCTCGCAGCTCCCTGTATGGGTTTCGTCGCCCTATGGTGGCACGCGAACCATCGCAACAGGTTGCACGGCTGTTAACCACAGACCGAGTCGATGCTCCCGACGTCGCAGCGGTCCCGCCCCGCGAATGTGAACGCCCGGTTACGCGGATGAAAGGTGTTGTTGCTTCCCCCCGAAAGACCTTCCGCATGCTATTCGCAGGCGCAATCATTCGCGGCGGGACGGCACGTAGCCCACTTCGCAGCCGCACTGCGTCCCTTAGGACCGGCACTCCGAAGGAGGCGTCTTATGGCTGCGACAGGGCATCCCCGCTTCGGTTCTGCTGATCGACGGGGGATCCAACCGTCCAAGAACTCCGAACTCGGCTCGATCTGCGGCAGGCTCTTCGAAGCGCTCGGCCCACTCCACCGAATGACCGGGCATGATGCCGAGGTGCTGATGATCGCTGCGGGAGCCATGCGCCCCGCCGAGGCAACCCAACCCCTGACCGCGACGGACTACCGTGTGATCGACGGGGCCCTCGACTTCGCGGCCGACGCTCTCCCTCACTTCTGGCCCGCCATCACCGGCGGGCTACCGGTGGCAGACAGCCGTCGCGCACTGTGGATCGCGGCGATGCTGCGGCTTGCCACGGCTCTGGATTGGGACTGCGGGCCCGTGGACGACGTCTACGTCGCTTGGACGACAGATGTCCTGCATCTGGAAGTCGACGCGGCTCGCGCGACGAGTCGTGCGCTGACGTGCGTGAGGAACCGGACTGCGGCGCTCGAGTTCGTAGCCGGGCGGCGTGTCCTTCTGACTGACAGGCATCTCCGCCACTCGGCGAGCGCCGGATTGCGTCAGCCTGCCGGTCCCGAACTCGGTGGAGTGGTGTTGAGTCATGGATAGCAAGGTCCTCATCGGCTACGGGAGCAAGAACGGCTCGACCGAAGAGATCGCACAGAGGATCGGCGACGTACTCCGCGAGGTGGGCCTGCGCGTCGACGTCAGGCGTATCAACCGCGACACGCGGCTCAAGTCATACTCCGCCGCGATTCTAGGGAGCTCGGTCTACTACGGGAAGTGGAACCGCGACGTCGTCCACTTCCTCCGAACCAACGAGGCAGAGCTGTCTCGTCGCCCGGTTTGGCTCTTTGCGAGCGGCCCTACCGGAACAGGCCAGGCCGAGGCACTTGCCGGCGGCGTGATGCTGCCGGACGCGATCAAGCCCATCGCCGACAGGATCGCCCCTCAGGACGTCGCGCTATTCAAAGGCGCGATCAGCGCGGACAAGGTGAACCCGTTCGAGTGGTGGGTAGTGAACACGGTCAAGGCGCAGGTGGGGGACTTCCGCGACTGGGACCGTGTCGACGAGTGGGCGACCAGCATCGCGAGCACGCTTGTCGCCGAGGCCAATCTACTGGCCTGATCCAGCATCCCTCGCCGAGCGAATCGCGTGCGGCATCGGGTCGCCGGGATCGTTCCTGACCAGCTGCAGAGCACGCGCCTGAACGCTTTGACCGCCATCAACCCGAGCGAATCTCGGTACTGGCGCCAGCTCAGGCGAGGTGATCGGCCGCTCGAGCGGCATCAACGTCCCGAGTAGCAGCGCAGCCGGCGGCCTACGCCGGGCCTGCGCCTCGAACTCCCCGAACTTGAGATGCGCACGGCGCCGCAGGAGCGATTCGAGCTGCTCGAACCCCTCTCCGGTCGCCCCTGCCTGGATTGCGGATGCGCGGAGCCCGGGCTCTGTCACCACATCGAGCAGCACGTGCAGGTCGTGGAGATCGCCGAGCACGTCCTGGTAGTTCACCAGCACGCCGTGGATGTCATCGAAGGCATCCCCGTAGCAAGGAGCGAACACCTCGACCGCATACCGGAGATGCTTCACGGCTATGCGTAGCTCGTGCTGCACGGCGATGTTGGCTTCGACCAGGGCAACGGGCAGGAGCGGGTTGACCGCCGCGATCCGTTCGGCGAGGGAGTGGTGTGCGAACGCGGACAGGGGCTTGGCGCCAAGCCCGGCGCATCTCGGCGACTTGACGAGCTTCGAGAACCGCTCAGAGCTCGCCGCGAAGTCAACGTCGTGCAAGGCCTTCTCGAGCTCCGCCAGCTCCGCCTGACGCTGTCCAACCCGCCGGCCGATCACGAAGGCCGTCGCAGTCCGGCCTGCCTCGGGCAGCCCTCGCCCCAGCCCCGACATCGTCTCGACGAAGACGTCTGCATCGCGAACGGGACCGAGGGCGCGGGTAATCCCACGCACCCACCGGTACGACTCGGCGAACTCCTTGCGCGGGTACAGCGGCGCGAGCAGCCGCATCGCCTCGCGGAGCCGCCGCGAGGCGACACGCATGTCGTGGACGGCGTCCGGGTCGTTCCCGGTGATTGCCGCGGACTTGAGCTTGAAGAGCGGCTTGGCCTTCGCCCGGAGTATCGCTTGGGCGGCCTCGGACGCAGGAGTCGAAGGGCCTACCCCCTCGATCGCGAACCGGGGATCCACGAGCCACACTCCCTTGCCAGATCCGAGGGCCGCCACTCCGAAGTCGCGTTCGCGGCTGGCGTACCGAGTCCCCCCATTATGCGCGGGTCTGTGCCTCCTAGCAGCACGAATGTGTTAACGCCGCGTAAACCGAGTGGTTTCACCCGCGTGCAGCAAGACGCCCCCGGGATCAGCAAGGCTGTCGATGAGACTGCGACCGGCCGGGAGGCAGCTTCGCCGCCGGTCGCTCCCGTCTCAGCTGGTGAACGTGGCTTTTCATCGCCG
>CAYHCN010000319.1:0-2794 GCA_964354945.1 uncultured Eubacteriales bacterium | reverse complement strand
CGGCGTCAGCGTGTCGCGTGGTGACGGATGGCAGCTGTCACATCCGTCGGGTTGCGCGGATGACGTGGTGCGCTGGTGCTCGGGCCCGAGTTCGGTGAGATGGCACGCGTCGCAGCGAACGGGACCGTAGGTGCCGCCCGACGGGAAGGTCCCTGAGATCGTGTTCGCGGCAACGTTGGACTGGTGCTTCGCCGCGTCGTAGCCGTGCGGTTCGATCCGGTCGGGATGGCAGGTGACGCAGTCCTTAGTCTCGGGCGGCCCGGTCGACGTGTGGCACACGAAGCACGATGAGTTCGTGCCGTCGTTCGCGTTCACGTGGATCGCGCCGAGATCGCCGTTCGCCCCCGTACCGCCGGTGTGGCAACCGGTGCACGATGCGTTCTCGGCCAGCGGCATGTGGGCCACGGTCATGAGGCCGTGCTGCATCGACGCCGATCCGTCGGGATGGCAGCCGCTCTGCACGCACCCTCGGGCCCACGAGGGCGTGAGGGTGTTGCGGGGAGCCGGGTGGCAGTTCGCGCAACCGGCCGCAGCCGACGACGACGATGCCTTGAAGTGCTCGGTGGTCAGACTGGATTCATGGCATGTCGTACATGCGAACGGACCGTAGGTGCCCCGCGGATAGCTCCCCGAGAGTGACTGGCTGGCGATATCCGAATCGTGCGATCCACCGTGGTTTCCATCGTGACATGCGGTACACGCGGTGTTGCCCGTGCTGATCGCGGTCTGGACGGCAGGGTCCGCGCTGCCGTGGCAGAGCATGCAGTCGTTGGTGGGCGTGCGGTAGTAGTGCTCGGCCAGCAGATCGCTGATGTGGCACGGTTTGCACGCATCCGCGCCCGTGCCTGCATTGTGTGCCGTGTAGATAGGCGACACGTGCATGGGTACCGTCGGGAACGTGCCGGTGTGGCACGAACCGCAGTTGGCCATCTGGTTCGAACGCACAGGATCATCCGAGGGATGGGAGTCCGGCGGGTCGGTGTAGAAACCGCCGACCGGGCCGTCGTAGCCGTGGCACTTGTCGCAGTCGGTCATGTCGTGCGCGACGGGGTAGGTGGGATGGCACTGCTGGCAGGGCTGTCCCACGGTCGTGTCCGGCATTCTCGGCTGGGTGAGGATGGAGAACGACCACCCAAGCTCTGCCGAGAGTCCGTCGACGTTCGTCACGGTCACGGTGACGGCGTGGGATGCGTCGTTGGCCAGCGGGGCCGAGAGGGCCGCGGTCACGAGCGACGTTCCCGGATCGAACGCGGAAACCACCACCACGCCGTCGATCGTCACTACCGAAGCGAGGCCGGAGGTGCCCCCGCTGACCCTCGCCGAGACCGTTGGCCCGTCGGTGGTCGCGGTGCTCCCTGGCGCCGGTGTCGGCAAGTCCAGTCTCGGCGGTTCGCCGACTCGGAAGCTCCACGAGGTGGAGTAGCGAACGCCGGCCCAGTTGAGCTCGGACACCTCGACCGTGTGAAGGCCTCTGGCGAGGTTCGTGGTCGGCGTGTAGGTGACCTTCATGGTCGTCGAGTTGATCATCGTCTTCTTCGAGCTGTAGGACCTCCCGTCGAGCTTGAAGATGATGGCGTCACTTCTCGGACCCGCCGGGTCGTAGATCTTCACGCTGATGGGCGGGCGCACGGAGTTCGTCGAACCGCCCGGCGGGGGAGTCTGCTCCGTGAACTGGGCCGGCGCGGCAGAGGCGACCGAGGCCGCGACGAGGGCTGCTGCCAGAACCGACAGCACCATCACCCTTCTCGCCCAGCGAAGCTGCGTGCCAGTTGGCGTGAGGCTGTTCATCGTCTGAACCCCCAAAGGATCAGCACCAAGGCCGACCAAGCGCATACGGCCGACGGCTGTGGCCGCCGTCACTGAGTATATTGTGGATGCGTCATCGCGTCAGTCGCGGGAGGCCCGTTCAGACTGATGAGCGGTCAGATCGCAGCGACGGTCGGCGTGTTGTCTGCGGTGCGGCCCTCCGGCCGTGGAGGACTGCTCGACTAGTCGAGATCGCTCGGCAGCGCGATGTGCCCCGCGACGGCCGTCGCCGCCGCCACCGCGGGCGACGCGAGGTATACCTCGCTCGTCGGATCGCCCATTCGGCCCACAAAGTTGCGATTCGTGGTGGCTACAGCCCGCTCTCCCGCCGCCAGAATGCCCATGTGACCGCCCAGGCAGGGGCCGCAGGTGGGTGTCGACACCGCCGCACCCGCGTCGAGGAACACGTCGAACAAGCCCTCGTGCATCGCGTCTCGGTACACCTGCTGGGTCGCAGGGATGATGATGAGCCGCACGTCGGGGTGGACGTGCCGGCCCTTCAGGACGTCGGCGGCGACCCGCATGTCCTCGAGGCGTCCGTTCGTGCACGAGCCGATGACAACCTGGTCGACCCAGATGTCGCGGCTCTCGGCGGCGGGACGGGTGTTGCTCGGCAGGTGCGGGAACGCGACCGTCGGCACGATCACGCCGAAGGCGTGATTTAGCCCCGTTTTGACAATCGCGCCACCGGGCGGTAAAATAAGAATATCGAGTTTATAAAATTAAAACAAAAAAGTCGATGTTAGTTCAGTCGCAAAAAAATACTTCTTATTATGAACAATCCATTTTTAATAGTGGGGTTGGCGTTTTTAGGCGTGCTTTTGGGTTATGGTTTGAGGATTTTCCTGGCTCATTTTTTCTCCTTTGAAGAATATTTGTACACGGATTTGACGGATACAATGGAAGTCAATGCTTCGATGGTACGGCGAGGGGTAGTACTGTAGTTGATTTGACCTCCGAAAGGACGATGATCGTCTGGATGCGGGCA
>CAYHCN010000318.1:0-2805 GCA_964354945.1 uncultured Eubacteriales bacterium | reverse complement strand
CGCAAGGGCCTCTGCCGCCGGTACGGCCTCGTTGGGCAGCGGCATGAGGTCCAGCTCGTCCCTCAGAAGCGCCGCCTGTCCCGCTACGTCGGCGAGCGCACGCCGATTGATGTCGTCACGATCCGTCTCGAATCGCATGAGGCTCTGTTTGTCGGCCTCCCGAAGCATGCTCACGACCTCCACGAAGGACCTCCGCGCCAATACGAGCTCCTCTCGTCGCCCGATCAGGCCGAGGACCGTGTTGCGCTTGTACTGCCGCCACAGCGCGAGCAAGCCCAGGGCGAGTCCGCCCAGAGCGAGGATGCCCCCCATGATCGCAAGCCACGCCCAGGCGGCCAACTGGACCTCCCCACGAAAGGCCGAGGAGCTACTGCGCGTCCCGCAGGTCGAGCACTCGCTTGCTCTTGCCCGCCGTACGCTCGATGGTCCCAGGTTCTACCAGTGTGACCTTCACCCGCAAGCCGAGGACGGACTGTAGCTTGTCCGACACTTTGCCGGTGAACGCCACCATGTCGGCCATGATATCGGAGAACACCTCGGGGGCGACCTCCATGCGCACCTCGAGATCGTCCATATTGTGCTTGCGATCCACTACCACGAGGTAGTGTGGACGGATGCCCTCGACCTGGAACAACACGTCCTCGATCTGGCTGGGGAACACGTTGACGCCGCGGATGATGAGCATGTCATCGGTCCGCGCCCTCACCGCACGCATCCTCGCAGTGGTCCGGCCGCACTCGCAGCGGCCCGTCTCGACCGTCGTCAGATCGCGGGTGCGGTACCTCAGCACTGGGAACGCCTCCTTGGTCAGGCTCGTGAAGACGATCTCCCCCTCCTCGCCCGGCCCGAGGGGCTCGCCGGTCTTCGGGTCGACGAGTTCCCACATGAAGTGGTCCTCGTTGATGTGCAGCCCGCACTTGCACTCGCACTCCCCTGCCACGCCGGGACCGATCACCTCGGTGAGCCCGTAGTTGTCCGTGGCCCGGATGTGCAGGCGCTCTTCGATCTCCCGTCGAGCTGCGTCGCTTGTGGGCTCGCCGCCGAACAGACCCAGCCGCAGCGGCAGCTGCTCGAAGTCGATGCCCAGCTCTTCGCCCTGCTCGGCGAGGTAGAGCGCGTAGCTCGGCGTGGACACGAACGCGGTCGTGCCGAAGTCGGAAAGCATCACGAGGTGGCGCTCGGTCTGGCCGGAGCCGGCGGGGATGATCGTCGCTCCGAGACGCTCGATACCGAAATGCATGCCCCACCCGCCGGTGAACATGCCGTATAGGAAGGCCATCTGTACCAGGTCGCCGCGGTGAACGCCAGCTGCCGCCGCGACGCGCGCCGTGCACTCCGTCCACGTGTTGATGTCGCCGCGGGAGTAGCCCACGACGATGGGCTTGCCGGTGGTGCCCGACGAGGAGTGGAGTCGAACCACATCTTCGAGCGGCAGGGCGAACATGCCGAACGGGTAGGTGTCCCGAAGTGCGGTCTTGTCGGTGAAGGGTAGTCTGCGGACATCGTCGATGCTCCTGATGTCACGAGGCCGCACCCCTGCCGCGTCGAGGCGCTCTCGGTAGTACGGGACTCGATCGTAGACCCACGAGACCGTCATCTGGAGGCGCCTGAGCTGCAGATCGTGCAGTTCGACGCGATCCATGCACTCGTACTCGGGATTCCAGATCATGCCTCTCCCCTATCCGTCTTTGGGTCCATCGCCGTGCCACTGACCCAGGTAGATCTCGCGAATATCCTCGTTGGCGAGCAGCTGTTCGCTCGGACCTTCGAGCGCAACGTGCCCGGTACGGAGCACGAATCCTCTGTCGGAATGCTCGAGGGCGAGCCGGGCATCCTGTTCGACGAGTACCACCGTCACCCCGTCGGCCTTAAGCGCGTCGAGCACGCCGAAAATCTCGCGGATGACTTTGGGCGCAAGACCCAAGGACGGCTCGTCCAGCAGCAGCAGCGAAGGTCCCGACATGAGCGCCCTGCCGATGGCCAGCATCTGCTGCTCGCCGCCCGACAGCGTCTCGGCAAGCTGACGGCGTCGATCGGCGAGCGCCGGGAACAGCGTGAACACGCGGTCGAACCGCTCGGCGAGCGCGACCGGATTCCCCCGGGCGAGCGAATGCGCTCCCAGATCGAGGTTCTCCTGGACGCTCATCGGTCCGAACAGCAGCCTGCCTTCCGGCACGAGCGCCATCCCCGATCGTA
The DNA here is from genome assembly GCA_964354945.1 of uncultured Eubacteriales bacterium. Taxonomy (GTDB): domain Bacteria; phylum Actinomycetota; class Coriobacteriia; order Anaerosomatales; family CAVXGS01; genus CAVXGS01. The sequence goes on along the minus strand of CAYHCN010000318.1, from coordinate 609 downwards.
CGAGCTGCTCGGGACGATTGCCCACGATGTCGCGCCCCTGGTAGGTGATCGCGCCGCCAAAGGGCTTCAGGAGCCCTACTAGCGTCTTGAGCAGCGTTGACTTGCCTGCCCCGTTGGCGCCCACGATGGTGACGGTCTCCCCCGGCTCAACCGCGAGCGACACACCGTGGAGCACCTCGACGCGACCGTACCCTGAGCGCAGCGCGTCCACCTGCAGGAGCGGTGACGTCCTGTCAGGCATCGCTTCCCTCCCCCAGGTAAGCGGAGATGACCGCAGGATCCTTCTGGATCATCCTCGGCGGGCCCTCGGCGATCTTCGCACCGCGGTCGATCACGACGATCTCGTCAGAGACGTCCATCACGAGTCCCATGTCGTGCTCGACGATGACGATGGTGGTGCCGCGGTCTCGGATCCGTCGGAGGACTTCCGAGAGCGCCTCGGTCTCGGACGCATTCAGGCCCGCAGCCGGCTCGTCGAGCAGCAGCAGCGTCGGTCCAGTGGCCAGAGCGCGAGCGATCTCCAGGAGCCGGCGGAGGCCCGCTGGCAGGTCGGCGGCGCGCTGCTCCCCCCACTCCTCGAGTCCCACGAGCCGCAGCAGGCGTCGGGCC
>CAYHCN010000317.1:0-2810 GCA_964354945.1 uncultured Eubacteriales bacterium | reverse complement strand
TTGGCACCTCGATGTCGGCTCATCGCATCCTGGGGCTGTAGTAGGTCCCAAGGGTATGGCTGTTCGCCATTTAAAGCGGTACGCGAGCTGGGTTCAGAACGTCGTGAGACAGTTCGGTCCCTATCCACCGTGGGCGTAAGAGACTTGAGAGAAGCTGTCCCTAGTACGAGAGGACCGGGACGGACGAACCTCTGGTGTACCAGTTGTCACGCCAGTGGCACCGCTGGTTAGCTACGTTCGGTCGGGATAACCGCTGAAAGCATCTAAGCGGGAAGCCCATCTCAAGATGAGGTCTCTCACTGGGTTAACCAGGTAAGGCCCCTCGTAGACTACGAGGTTGATAGGCTGCAGGTGTAAGCACAGCAATGTGTTCAGCCGAGCAGTACTAATAGGCCGAGGTCTTGATCTTCTATTCCGATTCTCTTTCGAGCGCTATGCAGCACTCAGGGTGCAGGTGCACCGGGTGTGGCATTTGAAAAGGTGATACGACACAACCAACGAGCGAGAGCCGTTGGTTGTGTTCAGTGGTTATGGCGGAGGGGGTACACCCGATCCCATTCCGAACTCGGCAGTTAAGCCCTCCAGCGCCGATGGTACTGCGGCGTCAGGCCGTGGGAGAGTAGGACGTCGCTGAGCACATCCGACGGCTCCTTGCGTTTCCCGGGGATGGAATGCTTGCGCTGTGCAGTTCTGCGGACGGTTATCCCCCCAGGGATACTTGACTAGACCGGTCAGGATTGTGGTACGGTTCTCGCTGTTCGTCTCACGGGCTCGGCGCATCGCCGGCCTGGCGATGTGACCACTTCTCCAACGAGGAGGGACTTATGCCCACCAAGGAACAGGTTCAGGAAGTCCTCGATCAGATCCGTCCGGCCCTCCAGGCCGACGGTGGCGATGTCGAGCTCGTCGAGGTCTGCGACGACGGTGTCGTGAAGGTCGCGCTGCAGGGCGCCTGCCGGGGCTGCCCGATGTCGCAGCTGACCCTCGCGAACGGTGTCGAGCGCGTGCTCAAGGAGAACCTCCCCGAGGTCTCCCGCGTCGAGCCTGTGTAGCTCGTCCGCGAACCCAGATCGCCTCGAAGCCCCGCCGGGAATCCGGCGGGGCTTCGTTCGTCTCGGCCCCTGTGCACGGCTTCGCCGCACGCCCCGTGGCCCTGCCGTCAGGCATGGATTTCCTGCCGTTCGCCCTTTCGAGGGGACCGACCTCCTTCGTCGCCGGGACCGTACACCCGATGCACGAAGCCGTTCGTCCTTGTGCTGGTCAGAAGCGTTGACGCACTACATGTGGCGTCCTAAGATTGGCGAGCCGCAATATCTAGTGTATGGGTGTCATCTCGCCTCGTTTCGAGGGGATGTACCAGATGGAGGGGGAGCGCATGGCGGACGCCGCCGAAAAGACTGGTTACTCACGCGCGATCGACGACCTGCTGAGCCCGAACTCGGTCAAGGTGCTGCAGAAGCGGTACCTCACCAAGGACGAGGCCGGCAACCCGCTCGAGAAGCCGTCGGACATGTTCGCTCGGGTGGCCGAGAACATCGCCTCGGCCGAGCGGGTGTTCGGGGCCTCCGACACCGACGTCGCCGAGCGCGCCTCGGACTTCTACGATCTGATGACCTCCCTCGAGTTCCTGCCGAACTCGCCGACCCTGATGAACGCGGGCCGCGAGCTTCAGCAGCTCTCGGCGTGCTTCGTCCTGCCGGTCGAGGACTCGATGGAGTCCATCTTCGGTGCCGTTCGCGACACCGCGCTCATCCACAAGTCCGGCGGGGGGACCGGCTTCTCGTTCTCGCGGCTCCGACCCGGTGGCGACGTGGTCCGTTCGACCCTCGGTGTGTCCTCGGGTCCTGTCTCGTTCATGCGCGTGTTCAACCAGGCCACCGAGGCGGTCAAGCAGGGCGGTACCCGCCGCGGCGCCAACATGGGCGTGCTGCGAGTGGATCACCCCGACATCCTCAACTTCATCCAGTGCAAGGCCGATGGCGACTTCGCGAACTTCAACATATCGGTCGCGCTCACTGAGAAGTTCATGGAGGCGATGAAAGCAGGCACGAGCTACGACCTCATCAACCCGCGGGATAAGGCGGTCGTCGGCCAGCTCGACGCGCGCGAGGTCTACGACCTCATCGTCGAGATGGCGTGGGCGACCGGCGATCCCGGCATCATCTTCATCGATCGTATGAACCGCGATAACCCCACCCCGCGTCTCGGCGAGATCGAGTCGACCAATCCCTGCGGCGAGCAGCCCCTGCTTCCGTACGAGGCGTGCAATCTCGGCTCGGTGAACCTCGCGAAGTTCGTTACCTACACCGAGAACGGCCCGGACGTTGCCTGGGACAAGCTCGCCGAGGTCGTCCACCGGGCGGTGCGGTTCCTCGACGACGTCATCGAGGTCAACAACTACCCGCTGCCCCAGATCGACGAGCTCGCTCGGGGCAACCGCAAGATCGGCCTCGGGGTCATGGGGTGGGCTGACATGCTCATCAAGATGAACATCGCCTACGACAGCGACGAGGCCGTCGCACTGGGCGAGAAGGTCATGAACAGCATCGAGGTCGAGGCGCAGGCGGCGTCGCGGAGGCTTGCCGAGGAAAGAGGCAACTTCCCGAACTGGGAGGGTTCTATCTACGACACTCCCGAGGGTGGCCCCATGCGCAACGCGACAGTCACCACCATCGCCCCGACGGGCACGCTGTCGATCATCGCGAACTGCTCCTCCGGCGTTGAGCCGCTGTTCGCCGTGTCCTACGTGCGCACGGTCATGGACAACGACCGCCTCGTCGAGGTCAACCCGATCTTCGAAGAGGTCGCGG
>CAYHCN010000316.1:0-2810 GCA_964354945.1 uncultured Eubacteriales bacterium | reverse complement strand
CAGGGGAGCGGGTACGGCTCCGTTCGTGGAGGGGCGCCAACGTTCGGACCCGTGCCCTCGCTGTCAGGAGGCTCTTGGGATCCTGACACTACCTGTATCGGCCGAGGTCAGCGGAGCCTTGAATGCCCTGCGAGCGGACAGAATGTCAACAACGGCGCGCCTACGGGAGCGCGCGCAAGGTGGCATCGCTTCCCTACTCCCCGTACACTTCCTAGGCGATGAGCGAACCCTCCCGCAGAGCGGGTGCCCGCGTCCCTCCGCCCGGCACACGCATCCGCACCGATCAAGTCCGATACCCGGGTCTCGACCCCTCGGTCATGCCCGCGGACGCCCCGGACCGCGACGCCGAAGCTCTCGGCGAGCCGATGAATTTCGGGCAGGTCCGCGACGCCGGATTCACCCTGGGTGACTCGCGGCGCCAGCACGCCAGAAGCCAGCGCAGCCGGATCCGTCGGCAGCGGACCATCGCGCTCGGCGTCGTGGTCGCGTTCCTCGCGATCGCCTCGGTCGCTGCGGCATCGATGATCGGCAACGCGGTGAGAACGGGCCAGAAGCGGGCGGTCGCGAGCTCGACGCCGATGGCCGCCGCGGAGCCCGCCCCGCCGAAGCCGAGCGTGAGCGGCGCCCTCACCGCGCAGCCCACCCCCACCTTCGCGACCTTCAAGGACCTCGAACTGCACCTGCCCGTCCAGGCGAGCGCGCTGACCGAACTCGGCTTCCATCAGGCTTCGTTCACCTACGCGTTCCCGCTGAAGACGTTCCTGAACGACGCCGACCTCGACAAAGCGAGCGAGAAGCGCGGCACGGGGCGCAAGGTGGAGACTGCCGTCACCTCGGAGAACCGGCTGACGGGCTCGGTGCTGAGGCTGTGGCGCCCGAACCGGCCGGGACGGCCCGATACGGCGGTAGACGTCGGCGCGCTGGCGGGAAGCCCCGTCGTCTCGCCGGTCACCGGCACCGTGCTCAGGGTCAAGCGCTACAAGCTCTACGGTAAGTACGACGACTACCGCGTCCACATCGGGCCTGAGGGCTACCCCACCGTCGACGTGGTGCTCATCCACCTCGACAACGTCCTTGTGAAGAAGGGCGACCGAGTGGAGGCGGGCGTCACGCCGATCGCCCGGGTGCGCCGACTGTCGAACCTCATGTCGCTGGAACTCGGCACCTACACCGCGGGGCCGGGCGACCACACCCACATGCAGCTCAACAACATCAAGAACCCGAGCTACAAGGGTCTCACCGACTAGGCAGGCTGCTCACCGGCATCGGGCCCACCGGGGTCGTGCGTGGCTTCCGCAGCATCGCTCGGCGCAACCGACGCCCCGCCCGACGGCTTCTCGGCGGATTCGTTCGCCCGCTCGACGAACCCCCTGAACCTACGGTCGAACTCCGAGCGCACCAGCATCACCTTGCGGTCGCATCCGGTGCAGCGCAGGCCGATGTCCATCCCCACCCGCACGATCTCCCACGAGTTCGCCCCGCAGGGATGTGGCTTCTTGAGGCGCACAACGTCGCCGGTCTTCACGGGCACGATGGGAGTGGGCATGAGGCTCCAGGTCGGTGCGGAGTGCGGTATAACCTCGTGTACGGTATGTGGGAGTATACGTCGGCTGGCCGAGTCGACCTCGCATGATGCCTCGGCACGAGGAAGGATCCCCATGAAGACCCCCGCAATCCTGAGCGTGCTCGGTGAGGACCGCACGGGTATCGTCGCGGCGTTCTCTACGGCCCTCGCCGAGGCCGGCGCGAACATCGAGGACATCCGGCAGACGATCATCGGGGGCCTGTTCTCGATGGTGATGGCCGTGACCGTCGACGAAGAGGCAACGCCATTCGACGAGCTGCAGGCGCGCCTGAACGAGATCGGCCAGGAGATCGGCATGCAGGTCACGCTGCAGCGCGAGGATGTCTTCCGGTACATGCACCGCATCTGAGTGGCCCGTACGCCCGTTCTGTCGCTTCGCCCATCCCCGCCGCCGAGAGCGGCGCCAACCCTTCGCCGAGGAGGACCCTAGGTGCGCATCGATCCCGAGGAGATCGCCGAAACGCTGATGATGGTCACGCAGCAGAACCTCGACATCCGCGCGGTGACGCTCGGACTGTCGCTGGCGGGCTGCGTGGATGCCGACATCGATGTCATGGCCGAGAAGGTCTACCAGCGCGTGACCTCGGCGGCTCAGAACCTCGTTCCGGTCGCCGAGCGGGTCGCGCGCGACTACGGCATCCCGATCGTGAACAAGCGTATCGCGGTGACGCCGGTGGCCCAGCTCGCGGCAGCGTGCGATGCGTGCGACCTGACGCCCATCGCGATGGCCCTGGACCGGGCTGCGGCCGAAGTCGGCGTCGACTTCATAGGCGGGTTCTCGGCACGCGTCCACAAGGGCATCGGTGACGGCTCCCGCCGTCTGATGGACTCGATCCCCGAAGCCCTCGCCGTCACCGAGCGCGTGTGCTCGAGCGTGAACGTCGCGACCACCCGCGCGGGCATCAACATGGACGCCGTCTTGCGGATGGCCGAGGTCATCAAGGCCACCGCCGAGGCGACCGCCGAGCGCGACTCGCTCGGCTGCGCGAAGCTCGTCGTCTTCGCCAACATGGTCGAGGACAACCCGTTCATGGCCGGCGCGATCCACGGCGCCGGTGAGCCGGACGAGACTATCAACGTCGGCATCTCGGGACCAGGCGTCGTTCGCGCGGTCATCGAGCGGCTACCCGAGGACGCCGACCTCACCGAGGTTGCCGAGGCGATCAAGGCCACCGCGTTCAAGATCACGCGGGCCGGAGAGCTCGTCGCTCGCGAGGCCGCACGC
>CAYHCN010000315.1:0-2839 GCA_964354945.1 uncultured Eubacteriales bacterium | reverse complement strand
TCTTCTTCGGGGTGACCTTCGCCGCGCTCGTCGCGCTCAGCCGGTGGTGGGCTCAGGACCGATAGTCGACCGTGACCCAGACGAAACCGTCGCGGACGCTCGTCTCATACGTCGTGACATCAGAGTCGGGATGGTCCGTCGTCCCGTCGCGCACGTCGTACCTCCACCCGTGCCACGGACAAATAAGCGTGTACCCGTGCACGAAACCCTCGGCCAGCGGCCCGAACGCGTGCCGGCACAGGTTGGACAGGGCGTAGTAGCTGCCCATCGTGCGCGTGACGGCGACGTCCCGTTTCCCGATCTTGACGTGACGCACGTCGCCCTCGGCGAGCTCGCTGTCCGGGAACACCGGTACTTCGACGGGACCGGCCTCCGAGTCGATCACGCCGATCAGCCCAGCGCCGTCCTCGACGTCGTTCCGGATGAACAACCCGCACCAGCACTTGCGCATCGCCGAGAACTGGTCCCGGTAGAAGGGGATGCAGGGACAGACGATGGCGAAGTCGGCCTTGGGATCTCCGGTGCGCACGCGACAGGGGCAGTACACATCGCCGTCGCGGTCGAGGATCTCGATCTCGCTCTCGAGGACCTCGTCGACGAACTCCGTCTCGGTGTTGAGCTTGTAGCCGAGTCTCAGAACGAACGGCACCATGTACGCCTTGAGGTCGTCGATCGTGGTGCCTGGTTCGAACCGTCGCCGGACCTTTGGAGCCTCGGCCCCCGAGGCATCGCTCACAGGCCCAACAGCTCCTTGAGGCGCACCTTGTTGAAGCCGACGATAACCTCATCGTCGACCTTGATGACTGGGAATGAAGTCCCGCCGGAGAGAGCCTTGACCTGGTCGACGACCTCCTGCTTCTCGTCGCCCGTCAGCAGGTCGACGTCCACGAAGCCGTACTCGACGTTGTTCTCGGTCAGGTACTTCTTGGTCATGCGGCAGTACGGGCACGTGGACAGCGCGTAGATGTACACGTTGTTGGCCATGGCCACTCCTGTCTACCGGGGCTCGTCTCGCGGCATGTTGCCGAGTATGTTCCCACCTTCGGTGTGTGAGATGCCCCGTTTCTTCCAGCACGAGACAGACGAAGCCGCTGGATGCCCGCTTTCGCGACCGGCGAGTGTCTGAGGCGTGGGTTACACTGCCGCCATGATGCGCCCCCTCTCCACAACGCTCCGCGTCGTCGTGCTCGGCAGTGGATCGGCCGGCAACGCAATCGCGGTGAGCGACGGCGCAGCCACGCTGCTGGTCGACTGCGGCTTCTCGGCGCGCGAGGTCACGCGCCGGCTCACCTTGAGCGGCGTCGACCCGTCCACCGTGCGTGCGGTCCTGGTGACCCACGAGCACACCGACCACACGCGCGGCATCGAGGTGTTCGTGCGCCAGCGGGGCGCGGCCGTCTGCGCGAGCCACGGGACGCGCAGAGCGGCCGGTCTCGATGGCCTTGTCACCGAGGTGCGCACGCTCGAGCCGGGCGCATCACATCGGGTCGGCGGGTTCACCGTCATCCCGTTCCGGACATCGCATGACGCCGCCGAGCCGGTCGGCTACCGCATCGAGACCGCCGACGGCCAGGTCGTCGGGATCGCGACGGACACCGGTGTCTTGACCGCCGAGGCCGAAGAGGCGCTTGAGGGGTGCGACGTCCTGGGTCTGGAGAGTAACCACGACGTCCGCATGCTCGAGACCGGGCCCTACCCGTACTTCCTCAAGCGGCGCATTGCCTCCGAACGCGGTCACCTCTCCAATGAGGCGGCTGCCGAGGCCGTCGAACGCCTGCTGTCCCCCCGCCTCCGGCGGGTCGTGGCTCTTCACCGGTCGCGGACCAACAACACGCGCGACCTCGTGGTGGCGTCTCTGGAGCGACGGCTCGCGCAGCTCGGCTTCGAGGGCGAGCTTGTCGCCGCGGATCAGGGCGCGTTATGCGGCGACCTGCCGCGGGCCCAAGAGACGCTGTTCGGGTAGACGCGATTCGCCGCGCTAGCCAGCGGTTTCGACGCAATTCGAGCACTAGCCGAGATCGTCGAGCGCTGCCGACGCGGCATCGAGATCGGCGACCTCGCGTGCACCGGCTTGGACGGCCCTGTACCACAGCTGCGTCGCCTCGCCGCCGGTGAAGTCGCGGCCGTCGATGCTCCCCACGAACACGCCGCAGACCCCGGCCTCGATGGCCTCCACCGCCGCTCGCAGGTTCCCGGTGTTGCCGTGCCCGAACGGCACGTCGGTGACGACCACGACGTCGGCAGCTCGCGCGAGCGACGCGGCTGCCTCAACCGACGGGGAGTTCATCGGAGCGAAGGGCGCGATCTCGGGGAACTCCACCCCGAGCGCGGATGCGACTGCCTGGTCGGCGTCGCCGGTGTTGAGCGAACCAGCGCTCACGCTCCATCCGCCGAGCACGAGGCGCCGAAGCAGCGGAGCGGCAGCACCCGACCCGCCGACGACGAAGGCCTTCCCTCGGCCTCGCGCGGCGACCGCCTCCTCCCGAAGGACGGGGACCACGCTGACCGCACCGGTGACCGCGTCGACGCCTACTACCGCGCGAACACCGAAGACCTGGCGCACCGTCTCCGCGGTAAGGACGGCCTCCGGCTTCTCGGCGACCCCGACGCGTCCCGAGGCAACGACCGCCACGCGATCGGCGTAGCGGGCCGCCAGGTCGAGGTCGTGGAACACCACGAGTACAGCAAGTCCGGTCTCGGCCAGCATGCTCACGAGGTCGAGGACCTGGAGACGGTGGTTGAGGTCGAGGTGGCTGGTCGGCTCGTCGAGCAGCAGGACGGCAGGCTGTTGCGCGAGCGCCTGAGCAAGTGCGACCCGCTGGAGATCGCCACCGGAGAG
>CAYHCN010000314.1:0-2853 GCA_964354945.1 uncultured Eubacteriales bacterium | reverse complement strand
CATGGCGAAGGTGGGCGGCATGTCGAGCAGCGTCCTGTCCGGCCCGCCCCACGCCAGCAGCAGGTCGAAGATGAGCTCGTCCCCCCCGTTGCCGAGGAGTACGTTGGCTTCGTCAAGCCCGTTCGCTTCGCCGATGACCCTGCGAAGCTCGTGTGCCGTGGGATCGGGATAGCGGTTGAACGCGAAGTCGTGGAGACGGTCGGCGAGCCTGGTGATGATCTCGCCGGGCAGGTTCTGAGGGTGCTCGTTGCTCGCGAGCACGACCTCAGCCTTCACCTCGCGAGCGTCGTAGGGGACGAGTGACTCGAGTTCGGGGCGTGGCGGTCGCAGCTGGTCCATCTACGCCTCACCCTCGTCGGATGCGTCGCCCTCAGCGGGCTCGTCGCCGAGCGGCTCGATGCCCTCGAGCGCCTCGAGCTCCGCTTCGAGTTCCTCGTCCGCAAGCAGCTCGTACTCGACGTCGTCGTCGGCGAGGCCGGCTTCCACTGCGTCCAACCGCAGCGAGACCGCACGGGCGTGCGCCCACAGGCCCTCCTTGTCGGCGATCTCGAGCACGGTCGGCGCGTCCATCTGGAGCGCTTCGAACGAGTACGACAGCACGCTGGACTTCTTCACGAAGTCGTCGACCGAGAGCGGGCTGGAGAAACGTGCGGTCCCACCGGTGGGCAGCGTGTGGTTGGGGCCGGCGACGTAGTCACCCACCGACTCGGGCGTCCAGTGCCCGAGGAAGATCGCGCCCGCGTTTCGGACGCTGCCGAGCAGGTCGAACGGCTCGGCCATCTGGATCTCGAGGTGCTCGGGTGCGATGGTGTCGACCGCGTCGAGCGCCGCGACGATGTCGGGGCACACCACGAACAGGCCGTTGTCGGTGAGCGAGCGCATCGTGATGTCGCCCCGCGGCGACTCGGCGAGCAGGATGCGCAGCGCCTCTTCGACCTCGTCGCACAGCTGCTCGTCGGTGGTGACGAGATAGCTCGAGGCCCGGGGGTCGTGCTCCGCCTGGGCCATGAGATCGATCGCCACGAACGCGGGAACCGCCGTCTCGTCGGCGAGCACCAGGACCTCCGAGGGGCCCGCGAGCATGTCGATGCCGACATCGCCCATCACGAGCTTCTTCGCGGCGGTGACGAAGGCGTTGCCGGGACCGGCCACCTTGTCGACCCGCGGGATCGTCTCGGTGCCGAACGCCAGCGCGGCGATCGCCTGCGCCCCGCCGACCTTGTAGATCTCGTCGACGCCGGCCTCGTAGGCGGCGGCAAGCGTGTAGGGGTTCACGGTGCCGTCGGACGCGGGTGGCACCACCATGGCGATCTCATCGACGCCTGCGACCAGCGCGGGAATCGCGTTCATCAGCACGCTCGAAGGGTACTTGGCCCGACCGCCGGGGACGTAGATGCCCACGCGCCTGATCGGGGTGACCTTCTGGCCCAGGAAGATCCCGCCCTCCTGCGCCGTGAACCACGACTGGGTGACCTGCCGGCGGTGGAAGTCCTCGATCGCGCCCGCCGCGGTAGTCAGAGCGTCGCGGAACTCCATGCCCACCTGCGCCACGGCACTCTCGATCTCGGCACGGGTGACTCGGAAGTCCGCAAGTTCGGCACCGTCGAGCTGCTTGGTGTGCTCGCGTACGGCCTCGTCACCGCGTGCGCGGACGTCGTCGACGATGCGCTGCGCGACGCCGAGGACTTCGGCGTCCACTCCCCCGCTTCGGCGAAGGTCGGCCTCGGTCAGCCGCTCGCCGCGAGCGAGCTCGATCCGTCGAATCATGGTTGCTGGTCCCTTCCCTGCGGCGCCGGCTCACTTGAGCGCGCCTCGGATTCTATCCCCTCTGCACCGACAAGCGATGCCAGCGCGTCGGCGAGTGCCACGACGCGCGTGTCGGTGCGCAGGGCCGCCGGATTGGCGACGAATCGCGCGGTGCTCGGCAGGACGTCCTCGACGATGCGGAGGCGGTTCTCGCGCAGCGTGGTGCCTGTGGCGGTGATATCGACGATCACGTCGGCGATGCCGATGAGCGGCGCAAGCTCGATGTTGCCGTTGAGCTTGACGATCTCGACCTGGACGCCGCGCTCGGCGAAGTGCTGCTCGGTGATGCGGGGGTACTTGGTCGCGACGCGCAGCACGCCGAGGTGTCCGTATCGCTCGGCGAGGTCGGGGGCATCCTCCGGCTCGGCGACCACGAACCGGCAGCCGCCGAACTCGAGATCGACGAGCTCGACGAGGTCGAGATCGGCCTCGAGGAGGACGTCCTTGCCTCCGATGCCGCAGTCGGCCGCGCCATAGGCGACGTAGACAGGAACGTCGGTCGGCTTGGCGATCACGAACTCGACTCCCGCTCCCGCGACGGTGAGGTTGCGCCCGGGCGACTCGAGCGCGGACGTGTCGAGGCCTGCGTCGCGAAGCATCCGCACGCTGTCGGCGAAAAGGGCCCCCTTGGCGACGACCACCCGAAGCGGCGTCTCGCCTCCGGGCGCACGCGCGCCCCGCGACCCTCCCCGCACGGCGATCACGACGCCACCTCAGGATCGATCGCGATACGCTCGCCGGAACGGCGGCGAGCTGCAGCCTCGACGAACGCGGAAGCCGGGTCGCCACCCACGACAAAGGGCGCAGGAGGCGAATCGATCTCGACTCCCGACTCGGCGAGCGCGATGAGCAACCGCTCGAGACCGATGGCGAATCCCGCCGCCGGCCGCGGCGCGCCGAGACGACCGAGCGCGTCGTCGTATCGACCGCCTCCACCCACCGGCATCCCGAGTTGCGGCGCGTACGCCTCGAGCACGAGGCCGGTGTAGTAGTCGAAGTCGCGCATGACGCTGAAGTCGACGAGGAATCGCTCGGAGATCCCGGTGG
>CAYHCN010000313.1:0-2859 GCA_964354945.1 uncultured Eubacteriales bacterium | reverse complement strand
ACGACGAGCGTGTTCGACCACGGGGTCTGGAACACGAGCTTGTCGAACTTCGCCGTGATCGCCGTGCCCCCCGCCATCGAGATCTGAGGCAGCCCGGCACGATTGACGTCGTTGCGAATGGCCATCGACTGCCCGGTGCCCGTCGCACCCAGGATGGCGACGACCTTGTCCTGTTCGATGAGCTTGGCCGCTGCCGAGACCGCCTTGGCCTCGTCGGTGCCGTCGTCCTCGATGAGCAACTCGATCTTCCGGCCGTTGATGCCTCCGGCATCGTTGATCCTATCGACCTCGAGCTTGAGTGCGTTCTGCTCAGACGCGCCGAGTGCGGCGTAGTTTCCCGTGAGGGAGAGAATCGCGCCGACCTTGATCGGCTCACCGCCCCCACTCGACGTGCTCGAACGCGAGTCTCCCGGACTTGACGTGCAGCCCGCGCTGACGACCAACGCCGCAACGACGGCGACAGCCGCCAACCGCCTCATCCATCCCTTGCTCACCGGACGAATCCCTCCCTTGTTGCTCGCTATACGAGCGGAGGAGCCCGTCGAGGGCTCCTCCGCGATACCCCTTTACTGGGCCAGCTGCCACGTACCGTTCTTGATCACGTACATCTGCACGTCTTCTGTCGACAGACCGCCGTGATCCGTCGGCGAGAAGGTGAATATGCCTCCGACACCCGGAAGCTCTTTCGTCGCCTCGACGGCGTCCCGGAGCTTCGTCGGGTCGGTGTCACCGTTGGTGCTCTTCAGCGCGTTCGTCAGCACGTTGAACGCGTCGAACGCATGTCCCGCGAAGGTCGACGGGGGATCCGTGTACGCGGCCACATAGCGCTCGATGAAGTCCTTCGCGATCTTGTACTGCTCGGTGTCGGTACCGTAGGTCTCGGGCAGTAGGACCTTGCCTGCGGCGAACTTGAAGTTCTCGGCAGCGTCGCCGGCACCCTCGATGAGCTCCTTGCGCGCGTTGCCGTGACTGCCGTAGATCGGCTGCTTGACACCGAGGTCCTTGGCGTTCTTGAGTACGATTGCGGCTTCTTTGCCCGCGTTCCACAGTAGGATGGCCTCGGCGCCCGAGCCCTTGATCTTGGTCAGCTGGGCAGTCATGTCGGTATCGCCGGGATTGAAGGTCTGTGTTGAGACGACCTTGACGCCGTACTTGGGCGCCTCGGCGTTGATGACGGCCACGCCGTCTTTGCCGTAGCCGCTGGTGTCCGCGATGATCGCGACGTTCTTGATCCCCTGCTTCTGCAGGAAGTCGAGCGTGTACGGCACCACGATCTTGTTCGTCCAGGCCGTCGTGAACTGGAGCTTGTCGAGATCGCTGACAAGCACAGAGCCGCCCGCCATCGACACGTTGGGGATTCCCGCCCGGCCCAGGTCACCACGAATGGCCATCGACTGGCCGGTACCGCTTGGACCGATGATGGCGACGACCTTGTCCTGCTCGATGAGCTTCGCGGCTGCGGCAACGGCCTTGGCCTCGTCGGTCGCGTCGTCCTCGTAGATCACTTCGACCTTGCGGCCGTTGATCCCGCCCGCGTCGTTGAGCTTCTTGACCTCCATCTCGATGACCTGCTTCTCGGGAGTCCCGATGCCCGCGTACGGGCCAGTCAGCGAGACGATCGCACCTACCTTGATGGGTGTCGTGTCCTTCGCAGGTTCCGTCTTCGAGCCTGTGGAGCTTGCCTGCCCGCACGACGTCAGCGCGAGCATTGCGGTCATACCGATGACCGCGGCGGCGAACCGCCATCTTCCAGCGTGCATGGTCGTCCTCCTGAACCCCATCGCCCCCAGAGACCCGCGGGTCTCCGCTGTCTATACGGTGATGTCGTCGAGCGACACCAACTCGACAGGAGCCCCCTGCAGGAGCTGCAATGCCCTGTCGATATCCGCCACGTTCATGACCACATAGGTCGAAACCAGCGAGTAGACGTACTCGATATTCACTCCCGCATCGGAGACTGCCTTCAGCGCCGACGCGAGCGCACCAGGGACGTCGGCGAGCCTGACAACGACGACATCGGAGTCCTTGACCGTGAACCCCGCGTCGCGAAGCGCCTGAGCGCCCTTCTCGGGGTCGTCGACCACGAGCCGGACAATGCCGTACTCGGCGGTGTCGGACACCGAGAAGCCACGGATGTTGATGTCTGCAGCGCCCAGGACGTCGGTGACCTCGCTGACCCTGCCCGCCTTGTTCTCGATGAACACGCTCAGCTGCTTGACCTTCACAGGTTGCACGCCCCTTCCGCACACGCCGTCCGGCCCAGTTCGAACGCGCGGAGGTTGGCCTCGACCGTCTTGGGAGGCACCCGCGCGGCTATCACGTCAAGCCACACTTCCTTCGGGAATGGCAGCCCCTCGGACAGGCCGCCCATGAGTACCACGTTCGCGGATTTCGGGCTCCCGGCCTCGCAGGCGAGTTCCTCGGCATCCAGGAAGATCGCGCCTTCGGACTCCAGCACGGCAATGAGGCCGACCGGCCGAGGAAGCGCGCCCGTGAGAACAGGCAGCGGGAGGATGGTCCGGCTGTTGACGAGGAGACGGCCGGCAGGCTTCACGTAGTGGATGCGCCGAGCGGCCTCGATGACCTCGAAGGCGACGAGGTGGTCGACCATGCCCGGGTCGGTCACCGGCGAGAAGACCTCTTCGCCGAACTTCACCACGGTGTCGACGCTGCCGCCTCGCTGCGCCATACCGTGGACCTCCGAGAGCTTGACCTCGAGTCCCGCGGCGGTGGCGACCTTGGCAAGCACGTCCGCGGCAAGAATCGTCCCCTGACCACCGACGCCGCACAGCATGACGGTTGTGACGCTCACAGGCCCCCTCCGAAGTCGCAGGCGGGACCTGAGGGCACGATGGCGTC
>CAYHCN010000312.1:0-2872 GCA_964354945.1 uncultured Eubacteriales bacterium | reverse complement strand
CCCGGAATCATGAGCAAGGAGGGTGCCACGGACGGGGGCTTCTCGCCGGCCTTGCGAACCACGAGTGTATCGTACCGAGTCTCCGCCCGCAGGCCGCTTCCAAGGTCCCTTGCGAAGCGCTCGTCGCCGATGCCGGCGGCGATGGCGTCGACGTGCTCCGCCTCGAGCCGAGACGCTTCCGGGAACGCGGCGAGGAGTGCCTCGCGAATCGTCCGGCGAAGCATGGCGCGCGACAGTGTGCCCATGAGAGCGCGGTTGAAGGCGACCTCGCGGCCACGGCCGATCTCGGCGAAGTCGCGGGCGAACTGCTCCGCCATCGCCGAGAGGAGCGCGTCCTCCTCGGCGATGATGTCCAGCGTGCGGCCGAGCGTTGCGTCGAACGACGGGTTCAGCTCGCGGAAGCGCGGGACCAGCTCTGCTCGGACCCGGGCGCGAGTGCGGTCGAGGTCCTCGTTTGAGGCGTCCTCGCGCCACGCGAGCCCGTTCCCGGAGAGCCACGCCCGAAGCTCGTCGCGGCCCACGTCGAGCAGGGGTCGCACGACGCGCCCGCGAACGTACGGGATCGCCGAGAGCCCGCCTGCTCCGGCCCCCGCGGCCACACGCATCAGAAACGTCTCGACGCGGTCGTCGCGAGTATGGGCGGTAGCGATGCGGCCGGCGTCGCGCCGAATGCCGCGGGCGTCGCACAGGCCGTCGAGCTCCTCATCAGCGAAGCGGTAGCGCACCCTTCGTCCTGCGTCCTCGAGGTTGAGCCCTTCGGCCTCGGCGTAGGCAGCGACGTCGTAGCGGACCACGGCGCACGACACGCCGAGACGTTCGCACTGCGCGAGCACGAATTCGGCGTCAACGTCGCTCTCGGCGCCACGCAGGCCGTGGTCGACGTGGAGTACGGCGAGGTCGTCCGCACTCGGGCCCAGCGCGCCGCTCGCGATCAGATGCAGCAGGGCGATCGAGTCACCGCCACCGCTGACCATGACCAGGACGGGCCCGCCCGCTGAGAGCATGCGGTGACGTTCGGCCGTCGCGTGCGCGATGTCCTGGATGTCCAACTGCGTGCCCATAGGACTTTAGGGTACCCGAGTCGCCTGCGGCCCCTACCCTACCCCGCCGAGTTCCGGAGTGCCTTCGGTGTGACCCACCGCTCGACGAGCGCGAGGGTCGCATCGAGCAGCAGCGCGAGGACAGACACCGTCACCGCCCCCTCGAGGATGTAGCCGAGGTTCTGGGTGCTGATGCCGGTGAAGATGGGCAACCCGAGACCGCCGGCGCCGGTGGCCGCGGCGATCGTCGCCGTGCCGACGTTGATGATCACCGAGGTCCTGATGCCCGCCATGATCACCGCGACCGACAGCGGGAGCTCGATGCGGCGAAGCACCTGGACCCGGCTCATGCCGACCCCGGCGGCGGCGTCGACCGTAGAGCCCGGAACGTTCTCGAGCCCTGCCACTGTCGAGCTGACCACCGGGAACAACCCGTACAGGAACAGCGCGACGATCGCCGGCCAGATGCCGAGCCCGAGAATCGGGAGCATGAGAGCGAGCACGGCGATCGGCGGGAAGACCTGACCGAAGTCGATGCCCGCCGACACGATCGGCCGGAAGTCAGCGCCCGACCGCCGAGTGACGAGGATGCCGAGCGGCACCCCCACCAGGACGGTCAACGTACTGGAAAGCAGCACGATCAGCAGGTGCTGGGCGGTCAGCGCGGCCAGACTGGGATCGGGCAGTACCGGCGACCTCGCCCCCGGGACCAGCGCGCCGAGGACCGATGCGACAAGCGCCTGGTTCGTGACCACGAGCACGAACAGGATCCAGCCGAGAGCGACGCCGAAAGGCGCGAGCCTCGCTGCGCGCTCCATTCCCGCGCCCTCCCCAACCACCGCACGTGCGGGCAGTGCATCCACGCCGACGGACGCTGCCTCGACCGTGACAGGGATCGGTTCGGATGCCCGGGCGCTCACTCCGACTCCTCGACGGATGTCCGCTCGTCACGGCCATGGGCAATCTGCCGTTCGACGTCGGTGAGGGAGACCTCGCCGAGCAGCCGACCACGCTCGTCGGTCACCGTCACCGACCGGAATCCCTTGGCGAGCATCAGCGAGAGTGCCTCCCGCAGAGTCGCGTCGGGCCTCACCGATACGTCCCCCCACACTACGGAGGTGATCGCGGCAGCCGCTCCGAGCTTCTCGGCCGTGCCACAGTCGAACCAGCCCTCGAGTGTCCCGTCGTCGCCGACGAGGTACACGAATCTGTCCTCGTCGCACCTCGCGCGCTGTTCGATGGTTGCGGGGTCGGTCCCATCGGCGATCATCGTGAGGCCCGTCTCCATCACGTCGGCGACCCGGACCCTGCCGAGGCGCTTCAACGCCGCGTCCGCACCCACGAAGTCGTGGACGAACTTGTTCGCTGGCGCGTCGAGCAGCGTCTCGGGGGTGTCGTACTGCTCGAGGTGCCCGGCGCGCATGAGAGCGATCCTGTCGGCCAGCCGGATGGCTTCGTCAACATCGTGGGTCACGAAGATGACCGTCTTCCTAAGCTCCCGCTGGATGCGCGCGAACTCGCCTTGGAGCCGGTCGCGCGCGAGCGGATCGACCGCGCCGAAGGGCTCGTCCATGAGCAGCACGGGCGGATCGGCAGCAAGTGCGCGTGCCACGCCGACGCGCTGGGCCTCGCCGCCGGAGAGCTGGCGCGGGTACTTGGCCCCGTAGGCGTCGGGAGGCAGCCCGACCAGCTCGAGCAGCTCCAATACGCGCGTACGGGTGCGCGAGGAGTCCCAGCCCAGCAACCGCGGGACTGTCGCGACGTTCTCGGCGACGGTGAGGTGGGGGAACAGCCCGACGGACTGGATGACGTAGCCGATGTGGCGCCGCAGC
>CAYHCN010000311.1:0-2880 GCA_964354945.1 uncultured Eubacteriales bacterium | reverse complement strand
GGTGTCGGCGTGATCCTCATCGTCGACAACTACGACTCCTTCACCTACAACCTCGTCCAGTTGCTTGCCGCACTGGGCGGACAGGTCGAGGTGCGGCGCAACGACGTCATCACCGCAGATGAGGCCCTCGGACTCCAGCCTCGCGGCATCGTGATCTCCCCGGGCCCCGGCACTCCCGACGACGCGGGCGTCTCCCGCGACGTCATCCGCGCTGCGGCAGCGGCTGGCGTGCCGGTTCTCGGAGTGTGTCTCGGCCACCAGTGCATCGCGGATGTCTACGGCGGCACGGTGTGCCGAGCTCCTCGGCCGGTCCACGGAAAGACCGACGAGATCGACCACGACGGCACCGGCGTGTTCGCCGGCGTGGAGAGCCCGTTCACCGCGACGCGGTACCACTCGCTGTGCGTCGAGTCGGACACCGTCGCCGAACCGCTGCGGGTCACCGCTCGAACCCCTGACGGCGTCGTGATGGGCTTGCAGCACACGACGCTGCCGGTGTTCGGCGTGCAGTTCCACCCCGAGAGCGTGCTGACCCCCGAGGGTGCGAAGATCCTCGCCAACTTCCTCGATATCACCGGCGAGGTGCCGCGCGAGAGCGAGCCCACCGGCACGCCCGCCGTCGTTGCCGCTGCCGGTGGCACCGCGGCTGCGTCCGCCCAGCTCGCCGAAGTCACCACCGTCTCCGGCGCTATCGGCCGGGTCTCGTCGGGCGGGTCGCTCTCGGAAGACGAAGCGAGACTGGTGATGGGGCTCGTCATGGACGGTGAGGCCACACCTGCGCAGATCAGCGCACTGGTGGTGGGGATGCGGATGAAGGGCGAGACGGTCGACGAGATCGTGGGTTTCGCCCGGGCGATGCGCGAGCGCGCGACCCCGGTCCGCCCGTCGGTGAGTGGGTACATCGATACCTGCGGGACCGGTGGTGACGGGCTGCATACGTTCAACATCTCCACGACGACGGCGTTCGTGGTCGCTGGGGCGGGGGTCCCCGTGGCGAAGCACGGCAACCGGGCTGTCTCCAGTGCTGCTGGGAGTGCCGACGTCCTCGAGGCGCTCGGCATCGATGTGACGCTGAGTCCCGCCGACATGGCGAAGTGCATCGACGAGTGCGGCGTCGGGTTCCTGTTCGCGCAGTCGCTCCACGCGAGCATGAGGCACGCTGCCGGACCCCGGCGGGAGATCGGTATCCGCACGGTGTTCAACATCCTCGGCCCGCTCACCAATCCCGCCGGTGCGAAGCGCCAGCTTCTCGGCGTATACGATCCCCGCCTCGCGCCGATCATGGCCGAGGTCGCCGGACGCCTCGGCGCCGAGCGGGTACTCGTCGTTCACGGCCATCCGGGGATGGACGAGGTCTCGGCGTCGGGCGTCACGAGCGTGGCCGAGTACGACTCCGCTGTTGGTGCGGTCCGCACCTCTGAGATCGTGCCCGAGCAGGTCGGCATCGTACGCGGCACCCTTGCTGACATCGCCGGCGGCGACGCAGCGGAGAATGCCGAGATCGTACGCGGCGTGCTCGCGGGCGAACGCGGCCCGCGCCGCGACGTCGTCCTCATGAATGCGGCGGCGGCGCTTCTCGCCGCAGGGAAGGCATCCGATCTTGCCGACGGAGTGGCGATCGCCAGGGAGTCGATCGACTCCGGACGGGCGGCCAACGCGCTCGAGTCGCTCGTCACCGTGTCGCAAGGACTCGGCGAGGTCGCGCGTAGAGCCGAAGCGGTGCGTGCGGCCGGGGATGGCGCGGCGTAGATGAGCTTCCTCGAGGGCATGGTCGCCAGGCGACTCGCGAGGATCGAGGCCGAGTACGGCGGGTTGTCGGCCGCCGACCGGGAGCGGCTTGCGTGCTGTGCGCGAGCCCCCCGCGACTTCGCCGCTGCCCTCGCCCACCGCCTCGACGTCGCCGTGATCGCGGAGGTAAAGAAGGCGTCGCCCAGCGAGGGCCCGATCGCGCCGGAGTGCGAGGCCTCGAAGCAGGCGCTCCACTACCAGGATGGGGGAGCGGCAGCGGTCTCGGTCTTGACCGAGCCTGAGTCGTTCGGCGGCAGCTTCGCCGACCTCTCCGACGTGTCCGATGCCGTCGACGTGCCGGTCCTCGCGAAGGATTTCGTCGTGGACCCGGTGCAGTTGTTCGTCGTTCGGGGGCACGGAGCCGACTCAGTACTGCTCATGGTGAGCGTGCTCGGGCGGCTCGTCGGCGAATACGTGGACCTCGCACATACCCTCGGCCTCGAGCCGCTCGTCGAGGTGGTCAGTCTCGACGAGCTGTACACCGCACTCGGCGCAGGAGCGAGGGTCATCGGTGTGAACTCCCGCGACCTGGCGACTCTGAAGGTCGACCGGGCGGCCGCTCTTGAGGTGGTGTCGGAAGCCGCCCGTACCGAGGCGATCGTGGTCGCCGCAAGTGGGGTGAGCCGACGCGCCGATGTGGCCGAAGCCGCCGGCGCCGGCGCCGACGCAGTACTCGTCGGCACCGTGCTCATGAAGGCGCAGTTTCCCGAGGACGTTCTGGAGGATCTGACGGGCGTTGCTCGCACGACGCCCGTGAGTTGATAGCAGCAAACCGCACAGTGCACCACGGCAGTCAGTGCCCGGCCCGCACCACCGCACGTGTCATCAGAGAGCTATCGAAAGGAGCACCACCGATGTCATCCGACAAGACGAGGTTCGGACTCGACGAAGTCCACATTCCGGAGCAGTGGTACAACGTGATCCCCGACCTCAAGAACCCGCCCGCACCTCCGCGCGCGTTCGCGCCTGACGGCACCGAGCTCGGACCCGACCAGATCGGTGAGCGGCTCGCCTCGCTGTTCCCCATGGAGTGCCTCAAGCAGGAGATGTCGGCAGACCGCTTCATCGACATCTCCTGCTTGAGGCACTCCA
>CAYHCN010000310.1:0-2909 GCA_964354945.1 uncultured Eubacteriales bacterium | reverse complement strand
CGTTCTCGTCCGCGGCACGGGAGTGCTGGCCGGGCACGGGCTCGCAGAGCAGCTCGATGCGGGCGACGTGGCGGCGGTGCTCGTCCAGAGCCCGAACTTCTTCGGTAACCTCGAGGATCTCACCGAGATCGCTCGCCTCGCGCATGAGTCCGGCGCACTGCTCGTCGTCGCGGTGAACCCGATCATGCTCGGCGTCATGGAGACGCCTGCCGCGCTCGGCGCCGACATCGTGGTCGGGGAGGGGCAGCCGCTGGGAAGCGCGACATCGTACGGCGGTCCCGGCTTCGGCTTCTTCACCTGCAAGCAGGAGCATGTCCGCCAGATGCCCGGCCGGGTCGTTGGACGGACCGTCGACCTCGACGGGAACACCGCCTTCGTACTCACGCTGTCCACCCGCGAACAGCACATCCGCCGAGAGAAAGCCACGAGCAACATCTGCAGCAACCAGGCGCTGTCCGCTCTGGGGGCTGCGGTGTACTTGTCAGCGGTCGGCTCCGAGGGGCTCGCTGGGATCGCCGAGTCATGCATAGCCAAGGCGCGCTACCTCAGGAATCGCCTTCTCGAGACGGGGAGGTTCACCTCGCCATGGGAGGCCGAGCCCCCCTTCTGCTACGAGTTCGCGCTGGTGTACGACGGTGACGCGACAGAGATGCGGTCGCGCATGCTCGATTGCGGCTATCTCGCGGGGATCTGCGTGTCGGACGTCGAGGGCGAGTGGCCGACCGGCCTCGTTCCGGATGTCGCCGACGATCTCCTTCTGTTCGCGGTGACTGAGAAACGCACGCGTGCGGAGATGGATGCGTTCGCGAAGGAGGTGGCGTCCCTGTGAGCGAGCAGCTGGCGAACACCCCCGAGGGCGCGCCGAAGCGCGGACCGCGCGAGCTCATCTTCGAGGTCGGGTCCCCCGAGTCCGCGTGCGTCCTGGCTCCGGACTCGGACGTGCCCGCCATCGACATCTCTACGGCACTGGGCGGTGCCGTTCGGGCCGACAGGCCCGCACTCCCGCACGTCACCGAACTCGAGATCATGCGGCACTACGGCCATCTCGCCGACATGAACTTCGGGGTGGACACAGGGTTCTACCCACTCGGCAGCTGCACGATGAAGTACAACCCGAGGGTGAACGAGGACGCGTGCCGCCTCGAGGGGTTCGCGGGTCTGCACCCCTACCAGCCTGCGGAGACCGCACAAGGTGCGCTGGAGCTCATGGTCGGTCTTGCCGAGGCACTCGCGGAGGTCTCCGGGCTTCCGGGCGTGACGCTGCAACCGGCGGCAGGCGCACACGGCGAGCTGACAGCGTTGATGTGCATCCGCGCTGCCCATACTGCCGCGGGCGACCCGCGCAGCAAGGTCGTCATCCCCGACACCGCTCACGGCACGAACCCGGCCACGGTGACGATGTGCGGCTACACGACCGTGACCATCCCAAGCGACGAGCGCGGGCTGGTCGATCTCGATGCGCTCGAGGCCGCGCTGGACGAAGATGTCGCTGCGTTCATGCTCACGAACCCGAACACGCTCGGCCTGTTCGACGAGCAGATCGTCGAGATCACGCGTCGGGTCCATGCGGTGGGCGCCTACGCCTACTGCGATGGGGCCAACCTGAACGCGATTCTCGGCAAGGCTCGACCCGGGGATATGGGTTTCGATGCCCTTCACATCAACCTGCACAAGACCTTCAGCACTCCACATGGAGGCGGAGGCCCGGGTGCGGGTCCGGTGTGCGTCAACGAGGCCCTCGCGCACTTCCTTCCGGGTCCGTTGCCCATCCGCGCCGACGACGGTGCCTTCCAGCTCGCGTGGCCGGAGCAGACCATCGGGAGGGTCAGGAGCTTCTACGGGAACTTCGGCGTGCTCGTGCGTGCGTACACGTACGTCCGGGCGGTCGGCGGCGAGGGGCTGCGCGAAGTCGCGGAGCAGGCGGTGCTCTCGGCGAACTACCTCAAGGAGCGGCTGAAGGGCGCCTACGAGCTGCCGTACGACCGCACGTGCATGCACGAGTTCGTGCTTTCGGGCGCCCGACAGAAGCGCGAGCATGGCGTGCGGACGCTCGACATCGCGAAGCGGCTGCTCGACTACGGATTCCATCCGCCCACGGTGTACTTCCCGCTGCTCGTCGAGGAGGCGCTCATGATCGAGCCCACCGAGACCGAGCCGCTGTCGAGTCTGGACGCGTTCGCCGAAGCGATGCTCGCCATTGCTCAGGAGGCCACGGACGATCCCGAGCTGGTCAAGGGCGCTCCGTACACCACTCCCGTGCGTCGCCTCGACGAGGCCGGTGCGGCCCGCAACCCGAACCTGGCGTGGCGGCCGACCGGGGAGTGAACGGCCCCGAGCGTCGCTGGCGGCTGCTGCTCGACGGTCGTTGCCCGGCGGCGTGGAACATGGCCGTAGACCGGGCGATCCAGATCGCGCGCGACCAAGGTGGCGTACCACCGACACTGCGGCTCTACGGGTGGCAGAATCCCACTGTCACGCTGGGCAAGTTCCAGGATGCCGGGACGGTGGACCTGGCAAAGTGCCATGCACTCGGTGTGGACGTCGTACGCCGGTTCACTGGAGGCCGCGGCGTGCTCCACGACGACGAGGTGACCTACTCGGTCATAGCGTCGACCGAAGACGGCATACCGAGAGGTACAAGCGCGTCGTACCGGACCCTGAGCGCCGCATTGGCGGCGACGTACCGTGCGCTGGAGATCGGGGCGGACCTCGTGCCCCGGGAGGCAGGGGTGAAGGGCTCGGCGGCGTGCTACCTCCACAGCACGTCGGCGGACCTGTCGCTCGAGGGCAGGAAGCTGTCCGGGTCGGCCCAGGTTTGGCTCCACGACACGGTGCTCCAGCACGGCTCCTTCGTGGGGACGGATAGCCAGGGGAACTTAAACATCGGTAGGGTTGATATCCAGCAGGCC
>CAYHCN010000309.1:0-2929 GCA_964354945.1 uncultured Eubacteriales bacterium | reverse complement strand
CTGCAGCACCGGGTTGTCGCTGTGACACACGCAGCCGGGGATCGGGATGTGGAACCGCTGCTCGACCGGTCCCACCGCACCCATCGCCTGCAGCTTGCCGTACTGCGCTTTCGCGTCTGCGCTCGGCGGCATCATCCCGCCGAAGTAGTAGAGCAGCCCACCGAGCACCACGAGCACGATCGCGGCGCTCCCCAGCGCCTTGAGTGCGCGCTGCCACCACGGGCGGCGCGGCGTGCGGGCCTCGGCCTCATCGGCGACCTCAGGCTCTCCGGGCGTTTCGTAGCTATCGTTCTCGTCGACCATTGGGTGTCGCTTCCGGTGCTACTGGCCCGTCGGCACGCCGCCCACGTGGCATCCCGCACACTGGTTCATCCGGTACGCGGCGTGTCGCTTCACGAGCTTGGGGTCCTTGCTGTGACAGACGCACCCCGGTATCTCGATCGCGAGGGGCACCGAGGGGTCCGCGGGCGGTGCGACACCGTTCGCGGGCGAGGGTGCGGGAGCGGCCTCCGGGGCCGCATCCGCCGCAGGCCCGTTCGGTGCCGGCTGCAGGGGGGCCGAGGCATCAGCCGGGGACGCCGCCGTGGACACGGTGGCGTCCCCACGCTGCGGGATTCCGAATGCGTACGCGAACCCCACCACGCCGATGACCGTCACCAGCACTGCCGCGATGACGAGTCCGAGTCGGTTCATGCCGGCCTACGCCTCCACGGGGTGACCGAGGATGGCGATGAGGTCCTCGCGCGGCGATGCGGCGATCGGCTTGATGCCGAAGTTCTCCACGAGCACGCCGAGTACACCCGGAGTCACGAAAGCCGGGAGCGTGGGCCCAAGGCGGATGTCGGTGATGCCCAGATAGAGCAGCGAGAGCAGGATGGCGACTGCCTTCTGCTCGTACCACGACAGGATCATCGACAGCGGGAGGTCGTTCACGCCGCACTCGAAGGCGTCGGCGAGCGCGGCGGCGACCTTGATCGCCGAATACGCGTCGTTGCACTGGCCCACATCCATGAGCCTCGGCAGACCGCCGATCTCACCGATCTTCTTGTCGAAGAAGCGGAACTTGCCGCACGCGAGGGTCAGCACGATGGTGTCGTTGGGGGTTTCCTCGACGAACTCGGTGTAGTAGTTGCGGCCCGCCTTCGCGCCGTCGCACCCACCCACGATGAAGAAGTGGCGGATCGCGCCGGACTTCACTGCCTCGATGACCGTGGGGGCGACCGACATGATCGTGTTGTGCCCGAAGCCGACCATGACCTCGCCCACAGTGGTGTCCCACTCGAAGCCGGGCTCGGCGTGTGCCTTCTCGACAACCGCCGAGAAGTCAGTGCGCTCGACGTGAGTCACGCCCGGGAATTGCACCGGCCCGCTCGTGAACAGACGGCGCTTGTAGGTGTCCTTCGGCGGCATGATGCAGTTGGTGGTCATGAGGATCGCGCCGGGGAATTCCGTGAACTCCTTGTGCTGGTTCTGCCACGCGGTGCCGAAGTGACCGACGAGGTTGTCGTACTTCTTGAGCTCGGGATACGCGTGCGCGGGCAGCATCTCGCCGTGCGTATAGACGTCGACGCCGGTGCCGGCGGTCTGCTCGAGGAGCGCTTTGAGGTCGGCGAGGTCGTGGCCGGAGATCAGGATCGCGTGGCCGGCGCGCTGGCCGAGGGAGACCGTCGTCGGCTCGGGGTGCCCGTATGCGCCGGTGTTGCCGGCGTCGAGCAGCTCCATCGTCCTCAGGTTCACCTTGCCGCACTCCAGCGCGAGGCCGACCCAATCCTCCAGCCCGAGCGAGGCGTCGCTCATCGCGGTGAGCGCCTTGAAGAGGTACGAGTAGATCTCGGGGTCCTCCTGGCCGAGAGTCCGCGCGTGATGGGCGTAGGCAGCGATGCCCTTGAGGCCGTGGAGCGTCGTCTCCTGCAGCGAACGGACGTCTGCGTCTCGCGTCGTGTCCCACGGCGAGCCGAGACGCGCGGCGGTCGCGAGCAGCTCGTCGCGCGAGTCGCCGGGCAGGAAGGTCGCTAGCGGGTCGTCGAGGTCGACTCCCCCGGTCTTCTCGGCGATGGCGCCGAAGAGCGCATCGCGGAGATCGATGCCGTCGCCTCTCTGGCGGGCGATCGAGGCCTCGTCGAAGTCGACGTTGGTCAGCGTGGCGAAGAGCGCATCCGCAGTGAAGCGGCCCTCGTCGGTGGTGCCGATCCCGGCGGCCTCGGCCTGCACGGCGACGACGGCGAGTCCTCGCAGCACGTTCACGAGGAGGTCTTGCAGCGCGGCCAGCTCGGGGCCCTTGCCGCACGTGCCGATCTTGGTGCAGCCGGTCCCGTGGGCGGCCTGCTCGCACTGGTTGCAGAACATCTCCATGCGGTCGTGCTCCCTTTTGTGGGTGGGGTGATCTGACGTACTCGATGGCGCGTGGTGGTGCAGTGGTGGACTCGAGTGTTCAGGGCGGGCGCGAGGGTCGTCAGCGAGTTCCGCAGCCGGCGCCGAAGGCGCCCGGCGAGGACTGTCTGAGCTGACGATCCCTTGCGCGTGCCCGCCTATCCGTGGATCAGACTCGGCAGGCAGCGGGTGCACACCCACGTCGAGCTGCCCTGCGTGCGCACCGGCAGCAGCGGCCCGTCGTCCTCGGAGCGGCCGCACTGGAAGCAGTGCTGGGGCTCGTAGGCCTTGCGGCCGGCGGCCATCGCCTCGGCGAGTTGCTCGGAGACGTGCTCCTCGACGGCCGCGTGGTCGAACGCGACCGCTTCGCGGTACTCGAGCGTCAGCGCGCCGGTCGGGCACACGCCGAGGCAGAACCCGGCGCCGTCGCACAGCTCCTCGCGGACGACTTTGGCCTTGCCGTCGACCATGACGATCGCGCCCTCGGCGCACGGGCTCACGCACACGCCGCAGCCGTTGCACAGCTCCTCGTCGATGTGGACGATCTGGCGGGTAACGG
>CAYHCN010000308.1:0-2930 GCA_964354945.1 uncultured Eubacteriales bacterium | reverse complement strand
GTCTCCGAGGCCAGGGTCGTGCTCGACGACGGACAGGTCATCACTGTGACCATCTCGGTTGGCGTCGCCGCGCTGTCGGAGACGTGCGCCGGTGTCGATGCGCTCGTCGAAGCCGCGGATGCTGCGCTCTACCGTGCGAAGCGCGCGGGGCGCGACCGCGTGGAGCTTGCGGGGGGCTGAGTTCGGCGCTGGCGCGCTTGCGCGCGGGCGTCGGGTGAGCTGCAGCGCCCGAGGTGACCGCGCCCCCGGGCGCGGGTATCCACCTTGTGTGGCCATCGACATGCACACCCACCCGAGCCTCCACGCGGCGATCCTCCAGACGCCCGAAGGCGACCGCGTCCGCTGTTCGCTGTGCCTGCACCGCTGCCTGATCGCCGAAGGTGCTCTCGGCGTGTGCGGCGCGCGCGGCGTCGTCGACGGCACCCTTCGGGCGCTTACCTACGGTCGCGTGTCCTCGGTTGCCATCGACCCGATCGAGAAGAAGCCCGTCTTCCATTTCGCACCGGGGACCGAAGTACTCTCGCTCGGCTCGGTGGGCTGCACCATGCGCTGCGGTCACTGCCAGAACTGGCAGATCTCGAGGCCCAAGGCCGACGACGGGCAGATCGACCTCAACGATGTCCCGCCCGAAGCGGTGCTCGAGTTGGCGCGGCGCTACAACACGCCCGGCGTCGCGTTCACCTACAACGAGCCGGTCATATGGGTCGAGTACATCCTCGACTGCGGTCGGCTCCTCAAGGCCGACGAACGCTTCGTGATCATGGTGACCAACGGCTACATCACGCCCGAGGGTCTCGACGCGTACGCCGAGGTCGTCGACGTGTGGCGGGTGGACATCAAAGGCTTCTACGACGAGACGGTGAAGCGCCTGTGCAAGGTGCGGGGCGCCGAGGGGATCCGCGACGCCGCGGTCCGCGCCAGGCATGTTCACGGGATGCACGTCGAGTGCGTGACGAACATCGTGCCCACCATCAACGACTCGGATGACGAGCTTCGCCACATTGCCAGCTGGATCGCGACCGACCTCGGGCCGGACACGCCATGGCACGTGACCCGGTTCGTGCCGTACTTGGAGTTCGCCGACCTGTCGCCCACGCCCATCGAGACGCTGCTGCGGGCTCGCGATATCGGTGCCGAGGAGGGCCTGGACTTCATCTACCTCGGCAACGTGGATGTCGAGGGTGGGGAGGACACGATCTGCCCCGAGTGCGGCGCGCGTGCGGTCAACAGGCGGGGGTTCTCAGCGAAGGTCGAGGGACTTGCGGATGGAGCCTGTGCGAGCTGCGGCAGGTCGCTCAACTTCGGCGTCCCGCGGCACCCAGGCGCGTCGGGCATGTCGGGCGGGCTCGGCAGAGACGACGATGGGAGCTGAGGCGGTCGGCGCCGGTGCCGCCGCGCCGCCGCGCGTCACCGCGTTCTTCGATTTCGCGTGCCCGCTGTGCTACGTGGATCGGCCCCGCTTCCTGCGACTGCGCGTCGAGCACGGGATCGTGCTCGACTTCATCCCTTTCGAGTTGCGTCCGGACATGCCCGCTCGGATGAGCCACGAGGCGCTGGGCGCCGGCCATTCGGAGAGGGTGGAGGCCTACCTCGAGAAGGTCGCTGCCGAGGAGGGGCTCCCGCTCGCACACCCCGACTTCGTGCCGAACACCCACTACGCGCTGGCGCTTGCCGAACTCGCGCGCGACGCCGGACCCGAGTACTACGAAGCGCTGCACGGCGCGATCTTCCGGGCGTACCTCGGCGAAGGCCGCGACATCTCTGACCGCGCGGTGCTTGCCGAGATCGCCCACGACGAAGGGTTCGACCCGCAACAGGCCGCTCGGGTGTGGGACGAGCGGCTCTACGACGGGCGTCTGACCGCCCTCCGCGCCTACGCGCTCCAGATCGGTGTCACCGCGACGCCCTCGGCGATCGTATGCGGCCAGCTCCTGATAGGCAGCAGGCCCTATGGCGTGCTCGAGCAAGCGCTCGGCGCCTGTTTTGGAGAAGCGCCAGCCGAACCGCCCGACGGAGAGGTCCTCAGGACTGTCGCGGATGTCTCGGCAGAAAACGACAGCCCGCCACCGAGGGACACGACGGAAGGGTAGAATGGTCCACGCCGTCCGGGGAAGCGGACGGGCCGGCACCCGGACCTTCCGAGAGGTGACGTAAGCCACTGTGAACCCGGTCATCGTGATCCCGACCTTCTGGACCCGCCGCAAGGGGCGCGGGGCAACCGAGGGTCTCATCAACGTGTACGACCATCCAACACCGGTCGACGAGGAGGGGACGCTCGCCGACTGTCTCAAGTCCATAGAGCGGCTGCGCGACGTCGGGCGCGTCGTGCTCATCTGCGCTGCGACCGATTCCACGATCGAGCACGTCGCCGAGGACCGCGTCCGCGAGATCGTCGCGGACTTTCCTGACCTCGACGCCTTCGTTTTTGGGCCCGCCGAGCTCGGTAGCCTTCACCGGCGTCTCGAGCAGATCGAGTTCGCCGACATGATCAAGGGCGTCAGCCTCCAGGGCTACGGCGCCGTCCGCAACGTCGGTCTCATCGCCGCCGCCGTGCTCGGCCACGACGCGGTCGTCTTTGTGGACGACGACGAGGTCGTCGAGGACGAGGAGTTCCTCGAGAAGGCGCTGTGGGGTCTGGGGCGCAGGCTGAAGGACGGGACGCCGGTGCTCGCGAAGACGGGCTACTACGTCGACGAGCAGGGGCGCTACCACAAGAGCGATCCGGCTCACTGGGCCGACATCTTCTGGCGCCAGGCGGACGCCTTCAATGAGGCGCTCGCGGTCATCGCCAAGCCGCCGAGGATCCAGCGCTCCTCGCTGGCCTTCGGAGGCATCATGTCGATCCACCTCGACATGTTCGCCAACGTGTCGTTCGATCCGTGGGTGCTGCGCGGTGAGGACTTCGACTACGTCATCAACGCCCGGATGCA
>CAYHCN010000307.1:0-2936 GCA_964354945.1 uncultured Eubacteriales bacterium | reverse complement strand
CGAGCGCAGAGTGAAATGAGGCGCCGGGCGTGCCCTGCACGCAGTGGTCGGGCCACAGGACCTGGGAGACGCCGGCGAGGGTCACCACATCCCCGACGGAACGCCCGGGGTGGTTGGACGCGAAGCTGGTGTGCGTGGCCGGATGCCAGTCCTGAGTTGCGACAACGAGGCTGAACCGCTCCATCAACCGGTTGGTCACGCCAACGACGGCATCGCCATCGGTCACCGGAAGCGACCCGAACGGCATGAAGTCGTTCTGCACGTCTACTACGATCAGCGCGTCCACCTTCCCACCTCCGATCGTCACGTGACGATTCCCTGAGCGCCCTCGAGGCCTCTCGCCTCGACAACGAGACGCGTGCGCTCGGCGTGAAGCCCCTGCTCGAGCCCAACGGGGTACCCGTGAGGGTTCAGGAAGCGTTTCACCGAGGGGTCGAGCGATGCGAGCTGCGCGAGAGACCTCTCGCGGATCGCGGGCAGCGTTGGGAGGTCGTAGACGACATTCTCGCCCCTCATCACGGGTACCAGAAGCTCCTCGAACCGGTCGTCCGGCCCGAACTGCTTGCGCCGCGTGGCATCTTCGGGATCCACGATCACCGCGTGCACGCGGGGAGGATGGCGTGTGTCGTAGATCATGTCGCCGTCGAGCCGTGCTCCTGCCCGGTACCTTCGCACGCCGAGCAGCCCGGGGACCGTCATCTTGGCTGTCTGCTCGGAGAGCTTGACCCGGGGGATCCAGTCCTCTCCCGGCCGGCGGATCGCCGAGAGCTTGTACACACCACCGAGCGCCGGCTGGTCGTACCCCGTGACCAGCTTGGTGCCGACACCCCACACGTCGATGCGCGCGTCCTGGTCTTTAAGAGAGACGATCGTCGCCTCATCCAGCTCGTTGCTCGCCACGATCTTGGCGTCGCACAGGCCCGCCTCGTCGAGTAGCACTCGCGCCTGCTTCGACAGCCAGGCCAGGTCGCCGGAGTCGATTCTGATCCCGATCATCCGGTACCCGCGGTCCTGCAGCTCGAGGCCCACCTTGACCGCGTTGCGGACGCCTTCGAGCGTGTCGTAGGTGTCCACGAGCAACGTGCAGTTGTTGGGCATTACCCGGGCGTAGGTCTCGAACGCCTCGATCTCGGTGTCGAACACCATCACCCACGAGTGCGCGTGGGTGCCAGTGACGGGAATCCCGAACCGCTTGCCGGCCAGGGTGTTCGACGTACCCGTGCAACCGCCGACGAACGCGGCGCGACTCGCCGACACGCCGCCGTCAGGTCCTTGGGCCCGTCGCAGGCCGAACTCGATGACGGCGTCGCCCTCGGCGGCGTAGCAGACACGCGCTGCTTTGGTGGCCACGAGGCTCTGGAAGTTCACGATGTTGAGCAGCGCCGTCTCGACGAGCTGTGCCTGCGCGAGCGGGCCGGTGACCCTCAGGAGCGGCTCTCGGGGGAACACGGCGGTGCCCTCGGGGATGCCGTCGACGTCGAGCGCGAACTCGAGCCGCCGAAGCCAGTCGAGGTACTCGCGCGTGAACAGGGGACGACCGTCGTTGCCTGCCTGCTCGGCGAGGAACGCAACGTCGTCGTCGGAGAACGATGCCGTCGACAGGTACTCGATGACTTGTTCGAGGCCGGCACACAAGGTGTAGCCACCCCCGAACGGGTTCGTCCGGAAGTACAGATGGAAGCACGCCTCGACGCCGTCGATCCCCGCAGCGCGGTATGCCTGCCCCATGGTGAGCTGGTACAGGTCGGTAAGCAGGGCCGACGGTCGATCGAGCGCCACTTCATCCCCCTCGTTGCTTCAGCACTCACCCTATCACTGCCTGCCAACGGCTCGTCTCACAACGAGCCCGGACTGGCGCGTCATGCAAGACGAGCCCGGCGGCGGTCGAAACGCGGCTCGGAGGGCGCTGTTAAAGGTTGTTAACTCCCGGTGACCAGGCCGTGGAGACGCGGGGCACGCGGGTATTATCGCTCTGGTCGCCGTGTGGCGACGGGTCGCTCTAGGGGAGGGGCTATGGCTTCGGCCATCACCGACACCCGCACGAACACGGTCGCAAGCACGTCAGTCCAGGCTCTTGAGGATGCGGCGGGCAAGATGCTCACCGAGGCCGGCGTGATCTACGCCGCCGAGGAGCGCAGGCGCCGTATCGCCAAGATCGAGCGCTCGATCGCGCGCGCGCGGGGATCGTTCGCCTAGCTGTTCAAACCGCCACTCGTACCAGCCGTCGCAGCCCCTCGTCGCAGCCCCCACCACACTCGCTCAAACCGGTTAGAACCCTAGGCGCTCCCCCCGACTCCGAGCCGGCTAGGTTCGGTAGTCGCTTCTTTGTATTCCACTCCCGCTTCGGATCCACGGGTACGCAGGCTCTCGCATTCTCGCGTGCGCCCGGACGCAGACCCCGGCGATCACCTGCGCGGCAAGCCCGTTGCCATCGAATTCCTCGGCACTCCTGGCCACGCGGAGTACGATTGCGATAGAAGCGGCAACGACGACCGGACCTGCTCGAGGGGGCATCTCGGATGTGCCAGTTCTGCGTCGAACACGGCGAGGGCGAACGCTGGTACCTGAACGCCAAGAACTACTCGTACGACCTCCAGAGCGACGTCCGGCGGCGCGAGTACATCCACGACTTCATCAGCGGGTTCGACGAGATGCGTGCGAACGCGGTCTCCGGGATGGAACTCCTGGGCAGGTTGCCCACGCCGATCGAGCGCGCAACCAAGTCGATGCTGTCGAAGCGCAAGCAGGAACACCACTTCGGCAAGCCGGTGACGATCGAGGAGTGCGCGCAGATTCTCGACATCGCCACCTCCGTCACGGTCATCCCGTGCATCTGCCGGATGCACGCACCCGGCCAGCGCGCGGACGAGGTTTGCATGCTGACGTCACTCCGAACGAGCTGGTCACGGCGATCATCCTCGAGACGGGTATCGTGC
>CAYHCN010000306.1:0-2938 GCA_964354945.1 uncultured Eubacteriales bacterium | reverse complement strand
CCGGAGTCCTTCTCCAACTGGCGGCGTGGCCGTCCACGGGACGAGCGACGTTCGGTCGCCGTGGGACGTGACCGACGCGATGTGCGGGGCTTCGTTCGCGCCTCGGGTCCGAAGGACCGGGTCCGATGTCTGAACGGGCGCGAAGCTTTGGTTGACAACCCAGGCGTAGGCTTCGATGCCCGCTCGCAAGAGGTCGGCTTCGAGCCGACGCGCCTCGCTAATCGGGGTCGCCTCGGCAAGCGTCACGATGAGCACCTTCGTGAAGTCGCGGTCGCGCAACCGGGGAAGCAGTTCGAGGACCTCGGGCGGCGTGTCGGTCGTGTTCCGCATTACCTCGCGGTGATACGCCTCGGACGAATCGATGAGGAGCAGCGTGTGTCCGGTCGGCGCCGTGTCCAGGATGACGAACTTGTCGGACGCTTCGGCGACGACACGTGCGAATGCTCGGAAGATCGCGATCTCCTCGGTGCACGGTGAGCGAAGGTCCTCTTCAAGCAGGGCGAACGCCTCGGGATCAAGGTCGCTCGCGGCGTCGAGTACCTGTTGCCGGTAGACCGCGACCTCTACCTCGGGATCGATGCGGCTCATCGTAAGGCCGTCGGAGGAATCACCGACCGCCTCGGCGACGTGAGCGGCCGGATCGGTCGTCGAGAGGTGGACGGGGAATCCGCGACGAACGAGTTCCACAGCGATCGCTGCGGCGACGGTCGTCTTGCCGACGCCACCCTTGCCCATGGTCATGATGACGCCGCTGCCGGCGTCGGCGAGGTCATCGACCAGGTCCGACAAAGCCGTGACCTCATCGAACGACGCGACGTCCGGCAGTGCCATGACCGACGCGTGCTGGACTCCCGGCAAAGCGTCGGCGAGGTGACGCAAACCCTCGACGCCGAGTGGGTTCGTGACCACGAGCGGCACCTCGACCCGAGGAAGCCCGGCGATTGCCGATGGCAACTGCTTGAGGGCGTCGGTCCCACGACTCTCCAGCGCGGTCGCCACGGCATCGTTGTCGACTGTCGCGGTGAACAGACCGTTCAGGACCAGGCGCTGGTTGCGGATGCCGAGGTCGGCAAGTTCGGCCGATGACCGAGCGGCCTCGTTCAGAGCGGAGACGTCGGCGCGGCTGACCAGCACGAGCGTCGTCTTGTCCGGATCGGCAAGCGCTTCTACCGTCCGGGCGTACAGCGCACGCTGTGCCTGAAGCCCGGCGAGCGGACCCAGACATGAGTTGCCCGTCGTGTTCGTCTCGATGAAGTCGGTCCATGCGGTCGGGAGAGTCAGTAGACGCAACGTATGTCCAGTCGGCGCGGTGTCGAAGATGACGACGTCGTAGCCGTGCGTCGCGTCCTCGTCGCCCACGAGCTTCGCGAACTCGTTGAAGGCCGCGATTTCGACGGTGCACGCGCCGGAGAGCTGCTCCTCCATCGAGGCGACGGTTGCGTCGGGCAAGACCCCCCGGTACGGGCCGATGAGCGACTCGCGATACGCGGCGGCGGCCATCTCGGGATCAAGGTTCGACGCGAAGAGACTCGGGACGTCGTTTACTGGACGAGGGGTGTCGGTCAGGTCCGTTGCCAGGACCTCATCGAGGTTGGACGCCGGGTCGGTGCTCACGATCAAGACCCGCTTGCCGGCCTCGGCGAGTACCACACCGACCGAGCAGGCCACCGATGTCTTGCCGACCCCACCTTTGCCGGTGAAGAACAGGAACCTGGTCGCCTCGGCCGAGAGTGTCCGGATCGCTGAGGTCTCCAAGGTCGGAGCTTCTTTCGCGTTCAGCATGGTCACTCACCGACCTTCACGCCGAGGAGTGCGATGAGAGCTTCACGCTCGGGGTAGCCCGTGCCGGGGACCCGTTCACCGTCGACCATCACGATGGGAAGGACTTCCGGTCCTTCCGCGTTGAGAGCCGCGAGTACCATCGGGTTCGCGACAAACGCCCCCGCATCCTGCGCCAGGTTGTGTCGCTCGACGGTGATGCCGTGCTCCTCGAAATACTTCACGTCGCCAGCGAACCGGATGAGAGCGGGATCGACGTTCGGGCCGCAGATGCCGGTCGGACAACACAGAGCCGGGTCGTACACCTCAAGTCGTGCGGGCATGTTCAGCATCCCTTTCCGCTGGTGCTACAGGTCGAAGTCACGACTGAGAGCTCTGTGACCGTGGCGATGAAGTCGTCGAAGACCGTCGGAGCGAGGCAGTACACCATGCCGGTCCCCTCCGGTCGTGAACTAACGAGACCGGCATCCTTGAGGACGCGGAGATGCTCCGAGATCGTCGACTGGGCGAGCGGCAGCTCCGAGAAGACGTCGGCGCCTCTGCACTCCGTCTGCGCGGCGAGAAGTCGGACTATGTGGATCCGCGCCGGGTGGGCGAGCGCCTTTGCGACCGAGGCCGTCATCGTGTCATCCATGCGTCCATTCCCATCTATCGTCAATCGCCGATAAACGATAGACTACGATGAACCAGGGTTGCCGTCTACCCCCTGCGGGAAGATGACGGTAGCGATTTGCGTGGATCGTCCAATGAAGGAAGGGTTCAGATGGCAGACATCGTCGTGAAGGTCATAGACGCCTCGTGCGGTTGAGGCCCCGACACTGACTGCTGCGACGACCTCGGGTCCGCGATCAACGGCTACGCCGAAGGCGCGACTTGAGGGCTCCCGTTGCAGATGCGCCTCCAGGTCTTGGAGGCATACGTTCGTGAACACGCGGGGCTACGCGCCGGGTTTGAGGAGGCGACTCTCCAGACTCTGTCCGGACCGGAGTTGGTGACCGCGTTGACCGCGATGGCGGAGGGCAAGGAACTCCCCTTCGTCATCGTTGGAGATCATCTCGTCTGCTCGGAGACGCTTGATGCGGATGCGATCAGTTCGGGGATCGTTGCTGTCGCAAACGAATCGTAGAGTCCCCATCAGGGCCGGGCGAGCCTCTCCGGC
>CAYHCN010000305.1:0-2943 GCA_964354945.1 uncultured Eubacteriales bacterium | reverse complement strand
AGAACCGCGAGTACAGCAGGTGAAGGATCGCGTGCTCGATGCCGCCGATGTACTGATCCACCGGCATCCAGTACCCCGCATTGGCACGATTCCAGATCTCGGCGTCGTTGCGGGCGTCGCAGTAGCGCAGGTAGTACCACGACGAACACGTGAAGGTGTCCATCGTGTCCGTTTCGCGCTTGGCCGCACCACCGCACGTCGGGCACGTCGTCTCGAAGAACTCGGGGTGATCGGCAAGGGTCTCGCCTTTGGTGATGTCCACGTCCATGGGGAGCACGACGGGCAGCTGGTCCTCGGGGACCGGCACAAGGCCGCAGGCGGGGCAGTGGACCGCAGGGATGGGGTTGCCCCAGTACCGCTGACGGCTGATGAGCCAGTCGCGGAGCCGGTAGTTGATGGACGCGCGACCCTTCTCCTGGAGCTCCAGCCACCGGGTGACCGCGTGCATGCCCTCCGAGTCCTTACCGCCGGCAAACCCTGAGAACTCGCCCGAATTGATCATCACACCCGGTCCGGCGTAGGCCTCGTCCCAATCCACCTCGTACGGGATCGCCCCGGTGGCGGCGGCATCGTAGCGAGGCTGCCACTCCTCGGGCACCACGACCGGGATGATGGGCAGGTTGTTCTGCCGAGCAAACTCGAAGTCGCGCTGGTCTCCGCAGGGCACGGCCATGACCGCGCCCGTGCCGTACTCCATGAGCACGTAGTCGGCGACCCACACCGGCACCTTCTGGAGGTTCACGGGGTTCACGACGTACCGGCCCGTGAATGCGCCGCGCTTCTCGCGCTCCCCCATCTCCCGCTCGACCGCGGTCTCGCGCGCAGCCTGCTCGACGACCGCCATGACTGCGTCCTCGTGCTCGGTCCCCGCCACGAGCTCGGACACGAGCGGGTGCTCGGGGGCGAGCAGGAAGAACGTGCAGCCGAACAGCGTATCCGGACGCGTGGTGAATACGGTGATGTCCCGACCGGTCGGGGTGCCCTCGGCATCGCAAAGCTCGAAGGCGACCTCTGCGCCTTCGGACCGGCCGATCCAGTTCGCCTGCATCGTCTTGACCCGCTCGGGCCATCCCGGCATCTCGGCGAGATCGTCGAGGAGCTCGTCGGCGTACTCGGTGATCTTGTAGTACCACTGCTCGAGTTCGCGCTTCTCGACGGTGCTCTTGCAGCGCCAGCACACTCCTTCGCCGAGGACCTGCTCGTTGGCAAGCACGGTGGCACACGACGGGCACCAGTTCACCGGCGAGGAGCGTCGCTCCACCAGGCCCCGCTCCCAGAACTTCAGGAACGTCCACTGGCCCCACCGGTAGAAGTCCTCGTCACACGTGACGACGGTGCGGTCCCAGTCGTAGGAGAAGCCCATGCGCTTGAAGCTCTCGCGCTGGGTCTCGATGTTGGCGTAGGTCCATTTCGCGGGGTGGGTGCTGCTCTTGATCGCGGCGTTCTCGGCGGGCAGCCCGAAGGCGTCCCAACCGATGGGGTGCAGCACGTTGAAGCCGCGCATCGTCGACGAGCGTGCCGTGACATCGCCGATGGTGTAGTTGCGAACGTGCCCCATGTGGATGTCACCCGAAGGGTACGGGAACATCTCCAGTACGTACTTCTTGGGCTTGGAGGAGTCCTCGGTCACGTGGTACAGGCGCTGCTCGTCCCACCAGCGCTGCCACTTGGGCTCGATGGCGTGCGGATCGTACGTGCGGTCGCTCACGAAGTTCTCCTCGGAGTCGTGACGTGGCCGAAGGCGACCTTCGCCGGTGTCAGAGATTCTATCCGAAGAGTTCGCGACCGAGTGCCTTTGCCCAGTACATCCAGAACGCAGGAATCTCGCGAGCAACAAGATACGGAGTCTGGAGGATCGGCCGACTCCTCCGTGCCGGCACGGTGAGGACCTCTACCCCTGCGGCGTGGTAGGCGAGCTTGAGCCGGGGCAGATGGTAGAACTGGCTCACTACGAGGATCCGCTCCGCTCGAGCGTCGCGAAGCATCGGCACCGTGTTGGAGACGGTCGCTTCGGTGTTCACGCCGCCGGGATCCATCGCGATGTCGGCGGGGTCCACCCCAAGCGCAACGGCGCGATCGCGCATCGCCCGTGCCTCGTCGGTGCCGTTGGGATCGACGCCACCGGACATGATCAGACGTCGGACGGTCCCATCTCGGTACAGTCCGGCTGCGGTGACAACGCGATCCTCAGCCGACGTCGACAGCGAACCACCGGGGTACACCTGCGCGCCGAGGACAACGGCCACATCGGCCCGGCGCGAGTAGTCGCTCATCCCGAAGAAGTAAGCCTGCGCCACCGGCAACGCCACAGCCAGCGTCATCGCGACAACCACGACACCCAAGCGCTGTCGGCGATCGGGCGTCCGTTCTGCTCGCCCTTCACGCCAGGCAGTTGCGGCGATCAGCGCCATGAGCGCCGCCACGATCGCCGAGAGGGGCAGCCAGAAGCGAGGTGTGACCAGGCCGGCGCGGGCGACGGAGAAGAACACGACGCTATTCCAGATCGCGACAAGCGCAAGTCCCGCCGCCGAGACGCTCGCCATCCCATGAAGCCATCGTGGCCGACGCGGCAAGAGGGCCCAGCCGACGAGCGCGATTGCAGCGGCCACCGCGAACGCCGCCCCGAGGACCGGTGGTGCGAACCGGAAGTCGAACAACCACAGGTCAGGGATCGACGATGGTGCCCGAAAGGCGGCGAGGACGCCGAGCATCGAGAGGGTGCCGACGAACAGCGCAACCCCACGCGCGAAGACTCCCACGCGAATCGCCACGGCGTGCATGCGGTCCACTCTGGCCACCGAGCTTCCCTCCGGTCGACTCGAGTCTATTCGCCGTTCGGTGACGTGCCGGCGTCCCGTCGCTCAACTGAAACCCAGCTATGCGAACGCCCGCCGTGCGTGCATAGTCGCGCCTGCTCGGCGGTACACATGCTTTGGGGGTGGT
>CAYHCN010000304.1:0-2948 GCA_964354945.1 uncultured Eubacteriales bacterium | reverse complement strand
AGCGATCGTCGAGCTGATGGTCTGCGAGGTATTCGGGTTACCGGCCGCGTAGCCGGCGGCCGCCTTGAGGACCTTCAGCGCCTCATCGTAGCGACCCTCCTCGCCGTAGAGCTTGGCGAGCAGCACGGAACCGTCCGAGAACGCGGGATCGAGCTTCACGGCGTACTCGAGTTCCTTGATAGCCCCGGCGCGATCGCCCTTGAAGGAGAGAGCCGTCGCCAGCTGAAGTCGTATCGCGGGGCCGAAAGGCTCCACGCGCGCGCCCCTTCGCGAGATCTCGACCGCCTTCGTCCGGAGGGCGTCGTCGTTGTAGATCTGCGCGCCGAGGTTGTAGAGCGACCCCAGGAACACGTAGTTGTCGTACTCGTAGGGCACGAACTTGATCGTAGCAAGCAGCGATTGCTCGGCACGGTTGAACGCCTCGCGAGCGGCCTGCTGGTACTGCGTGGGGTCCTGGCCCGTCTGCTGTGCCTGGAACGCCTGCTGGTACAGCTGCACGAACTCGTCGTTGTACGCCAAGCCGACTTCGGCTCGGTACATGTCGTTCCACGGATTCAGACGCACGGCATCCTGTGCAGCGGCTACGCGCGCGGTCAGGTCGGGGCTGATGCGGGCGATCAGATACATGTGGTCGGCGTAGAACCACCGCACCCAGAACACCGATCCCGCCACCGCCAAGATGACGAGCGCGACGGCCGGGATCATGCCCCACGAGGGAGCGGTAACCTCGCGCGACGTCGCCGTCGGGGCGAGCAACGCTCCAAGGAACACCCACAGGATGAACGTGCCGCCGGTCACGGAGAGGCCGAACGTCAGACTCGAAATGTAGCCGAACGCGCCTGCCCACATGCCGAGCAGCACGAGGCGATCGCCGCTGATCGGTGGTGCCTTGCCTGACGCGACGCTCTCGCGATCGGGCCTTCGGAACACCACCTTGCCGGCGCGGATGGCGATCCATACGAAGATGCCGTACAGCATCAGCAGCCCTGGGATGCCGACACCGGATGCGAGCTGCAGGAAGTAGTTGTGGACGTTGTCGGCCACCGAGATGTACCCGGCGTCCTTCACGTACTCGGCCGGCTTGTACTTGGGGAACACGAGCCGGAAGGTGTCGGCACCGAAGCCGGTGATCGGCCTGTCCTGGATTGACGCGATAGCTGCCTGCCAGATCTCGGTTCGGGTCTTACCGGACCCGGTCTGGACGTCGAAGATCGACGCGAAACGCTTGCCGAAGTTGGTGACCTCGTACGGCGAGTTGGCCGACCAGGCAACGACCCCCACGGCCATCACGGCCACCAGGGCGACGGCCGCCCAGTCCACTGTCTGCCATTTGGGCCGGAGCCAGTACAGCCCGAACGCCATCACGATCATCGCGGCGATGCCGCCGATCCACGCGCCACGGGTGAAGGCGACGAGCCAGCACCATGCGATCAGGAAGAAGCCGGCCCAGTGGATGATGCGCCACTTCAGGTTCTCGGCGGCGAACACGAGAGCCAGCGCGACGGGGAGCATCAGCACGATGAACCCGCCGAGCAGGTCGGGATTGCCGTAGGTGGAGAAGGCGCGGTTGGGCTCGAAGGGCAGCTGGCCCCACTGGAGGAAGTCGAGTCCGAGGAACTGAATGACGCCGTAGGCGCTGACCACGATCGCGGACCAGAACGCGGTCTGGGCCAGTTGACGAAGTCGCTTGCCTCGGTCGGCGAACTGGATGACCAGGAAGTACGCCACGGCGTAGTTGATGAACGAGAGAAGGCCTTCGTAGCGGCGGTACTTGCCGAACACGGCTGTCGGCGGGTGGATCGAGAAGATGGCCGAGATGGCGACCCAGCCCAGGAACGCCAGCACGAGCCAGTCGACGGGCGTGCGGCGGAGCTTGCCGCCCTTCACGAAGATGTACCAGCCCCACGCCGCGAACGCGATGAGCGTCCCGACGCGCTGAATGAACACCTTGATGGTGTCGAACTGGTCGAACGTGAGCGGGCTCGAGCTCGAGCCCACCAGGTTGTAGTTGGTCATCGCGATCGGCACGAGGAACACCATCGCGAGGATGGCGTACCACGCGATCTTCTGAGCGAGATCGAGGTTGTCGCCGGCGGCAGCCGCTGCTGCTGCAGCCCGTTGCGACGTCGTCCTCGGGTTGGACTTGGCCGCGGCCTTTGAAGAGGTCGCCATGAAGGGGGGTCTCCTATCTCGCTCTGATCGCTACCGCGCACCGTGCCCGGTGAGCACCACGCGGAGAGTCTCGCCGATGATCTGAACGTCCATCAGCAGGCTCTGATGATACATATAGATGAGGTCGTACTTCAGTTTGCGCTCCGGGGTCGTGGCGTAACCTCCGCTGACCTGCGCGAGCCCCGTCACGCCGGGCTTCACCGCGAAGCGCTCGCGGTAGCCGGGGATCCCGGCGACGAACTGCTCGACGAAGAACGCTCGCTCGGGGCGCGGCCCCACGAAGCTCATGTCGCCGAGCAGGATGTTGAACAGTTGGGGCAACTCGTCGACACGGAGCTTGCGGAGCACTCGACCGACCGGCGTGATGCGGGGGTCGTTCTCCTCGGCGAGCACGGGGCCGGACTTCTTCTCGGCGTCGTTGACCATCGTGCGGAGCTTGTAGACGGTGAACTGGTGCATGCCCGTCCCTACCCGCTCCTGGGCGAAGACCACGGGCCATCCCATCGTGAGCAGGATGGCGAGGCCCGCGAGCAGGTAGATCGGGCTCAGGAGCACGATCATCAGCAGCGAGACCACGACGTCCAGCACACGCTTCACGCCAACGTAGGTGTTCGTGCGCCCCGAGCGGGTGATCTCCATCAGCGGAATGTCGCCGACGATGGTGTCGACGGTGCCGATGAACACCTCGTAGAGCTCGGGGACAACGTCGACGCGGACTCGGACCTCGTCGGCGAGCACGAGGGACTCGACGAGCTCGCGAAGTGCCACGGGGCTCA
>CAYHCN010000303.1:0-2948 GCA_964354945.1 uncultured Eubacteriales bacterium | reverse complement strand
TGTCCCAGTACGTGCTGATTGTCAGTCGGTAGGTGGCCGGTGGGGCCGTGCCGGCCGCAAACGCCGGCGCAACGAAGGCGAGAAGCATCGCCGCCCCAACCAGCGCGACAGCAATTGCGCGCTTCATGGTTGTTCCCCCCTTTGGGTGAGGCCCGGCTGGCCTCTGCTGCCCCCATACCCTGGCGTTCCCTAGGACAAACTCGTCCTTAGGGAGGACATGCGCCGAGTCTGCACTCCGAGAAGGAGCAGCCCCATAGTGGATTCGAACGCGGCTGCTCCGACCGGAGAGATCTCAGCCCAGCGCCCCAAGCACCACAGCTTCGTTCGGCCTAAGCTGCAGGTCGGAGAGCTCTCTCGGTCCCCCCTCCGCGCCGTCGGTCGAGATGAGCGTCTTCCACGCCCTCCCCTCGAGGAGCTCAAGCGGGCTCTGGAACCTGACGCTTCGTGAGGTGAAGTTCAGCAACACGGCCACCGAATCGTCCGCCGATTCCCTCAGATAGGCGTAGACACCCGTCGGCGCATCCTCGGCGGCACGATAGCTCCCCGTGCGGAGGGCCGGTTGCTGCGCCCGCAGCTGAATGAGGCAGCGGTACCAGTTGAGCAGGGAGCCCGACTCACCGGCTTGGCGCTCGACGTTCCGGATGACACTGGACGGGTCGCAAGGAAGCCACGGGTCGCCGGAGGTGAAGCCTGCGCCGCTGCCCGAGCTCCAGTGCATCGGCGTGCGAGAGCCATCCCGTCCGAGCGGCATCGGCCAGAACCTCTTGCCGAGGGGGTCGTCCATCAACTGCCGGGGCACCTTGCTCGCGGGCATCCCGATCTCCTCGCCGTAGTAGACGATCGGGGTCCCTCGGAGGGTGAGCAGCATGGCTGCGGCCACCTTCGCCCTTGCTTCCGCATCGCCGCCACGGCCGAGCCGCGAGTAGGTGCGCGGCAGATCGTGATTGTTGAGGTAGTAGCAGGGCCATGCCTGCGCCGGAAGCTGGGCCTCGAGCCACCCGACCGACTCGCGGAACTCCTCGGCACTCCAGTGGCACAGGGCGAAGTCGAGGTAAAAGGCGAGGTGCAGGGCATCACTTCCGTCGCCGACATAGGCGACTGCCTCTTCCCTCGCGTCCGTGTAGACCTCGCCCATCATCGCGCGATCGGCGTAGCGGTCTGCCAGCTGCCGCAGTTCCTTGGCGGCCTCCAAACTCTCCGGCCGAGACCGGTCGTAACGGTGCACCTGCCAGTCGTACGGGCGCAGACCGAACCTGCGCGGGTTGTCACGGAGCGATTCGTCCTCGTAGAGGAAGTTGATCAGGTCGAGCCGGAAGCCATCCACGCCCTTCTCGAGCCAGAACCTGGCGGCGCCGAGCATCTCGTCACGGACTTCCGTGTTGCGCCAATTGAGGTCCGGCTGACACGGCAGGAAGGCGTGGTAGTAGTACTGGCCGGTCGCATCGTCGTACTCCCAGGCGCTGCCTTCTACCACGGAGCGCCATCTGTTGGGGGGCTTCCCCGGCGCTCGTCCGTCGCGCCAGACGTACCAGTCACGCCTCGGGTTGTCTCGAGAGGACCGCGATTCCACGAACCAGGGGTGCTCGGCGGAGGTGTGGTTGAGAACCAGGTCCATGATCACGTGGATGCTCCGCTTGTGGCACGCGTCCAGCAGCTCGTCGAAGTCCGAGATGCTCCCGAACTTCGGGTTGATGGAGCGGTGATCGCTGACGTCGTAGCCGAAATCGTTCATGGGAGACGAGTTGATCGGCGTCAACCAGATGGCGTCGACGCCCAGTGACGAAGGGGTGCCGTCGTTCAGATAGTCCAGTTTCTCGATGATGCCACGCAGGTCACCGATGCCATCGCCATCCGAGTCGGCGAAGCTGGCCACTGCGATCTGGTAGATCACGCCGCCTCTCCACCACACAGGTTCTGGCACGAGCATCGTCAGCCCCCCTCAGCGCGATGCTACCCCGTCGCTGGCCGCGGCGCCCCCGTCTCGACAGTCCTGACAAGTTGCCACCCATGACGAACACGCTCAGACTTTGTGGGGCTGGCGACCCAGGGGCTGTCGTGGGCGCGGGTTTCGCACCCTCCGCCAGGTTGCTTCCCTATCTATGCAGATGCCACGAGTACGGTCCGGCACGAGAGGTTCCTCAACCGCATGCGCATCGGTTTCTTCACCGACACGTACACGCCGCAGACAAATGGCGTGGTGACCTCGATCCGGCTCTTCAAGGGAGCGCTCGAGGCACGGGGGCATGAGGTGCACGTGTTCGCCCCGGCGCCGGCGATGGCCGACGACGAGCCGAGCACGGTTCGCTTCAGGTCGATGCCGCTGATCTTCCAGCCGGAGATGCGGCTCGCGAGCCCGGTCTCATTCGAGGCGATCCGCGCAGTCGAAGAAGCCGACCTCGACATCGTGCACGCCCACGACCCGTTCAGCATCGGGCTTTTCGGCCTCCGCGTGGCCCGGCGTCGACGAATCCCGTACGTGCACACGTACCACACGCTGTATCCCGAGTACGTGCACTACGTGTGGGACACGACGCTGTCCACCAGGCTTGCCGAGCGTCTCTCCCGCGAGTACTGCGACCTATGCGATTCGATCGTCGCGCCCTCCACGAAGATCGAGCGCTACCTCCGGCGGTGGGGCACGACCTCACCCATCGATGTCATCGCCACGGGAATCGACGTCCGCCGGTTCGAGGCCCCGCCCGAGGCGCACGTTGCCGCCCTGCGAACGCGGTTCGGTTTCGAGGCACACCAGCGGATCCTGCTGTTCGTCGGGCGCCTCGGCCGCGAGAAGAGCGTCGACACGCTCCTCCGAGCCATGTCGTGCAGCCGGCACTCGGACACCGCCATGCTCGTCGTCGGTGACGGTCCCGACCGCCGCGACCTCGAGCGCATCGCCCGGGATCTCGGGCTCGGCGCACGCGTACACTTCGCCGGCTACCTCGAGGGCA
>CAYHCN010000302.1:0-2949 GCA_964354945.1 uncultured Eubacteriales bacterium | reverse complement strand
AGCTACAAGGTCGCTCTCGGCGCTTGCGACCGAGCGTTCGGAGATTATAGCCGAACGAGCCGCCGAAGAACCGCCGCCCGCCGAACCAAGCGGCTAGGCGGGCGGCGTGGACGAGGCTTCGAGCCGGCTACTGCGCGGGCGCGGGACCCGACGACACAGCAATGACCACTGCGCTCCCTGCGGGTGCCGTGGAACCAGAGACCGGAAGTTGCTGAGCGACAACGCCGACGGCCACCGTGTCACTCGGCTGCTCGACAACGGTCGCTACGAAGCCGGCAGCTTCGATCGCGCTGGTGGCTTCGGCCTGAGTCTTCCCCACAACATTGGGCACGGAAGGGTTGCTGGGGGTCTGCTGCTGCTTGCCGAGCGAGACCTGGAGGGCCACCTCGGAGCCTGAGCCGGTCGTCGTGCCTGCGGTCGGAAGCTGGGCGATCACGAGACCTGCGGCGACTGTGTCGCTGTTCACCTTGTGGACCTTCGGCTTGAGTCCGGCGTTCGTCATTGCCGTCTTGGCGTCGGCCTCCTTCTTGCCGACGACGTTCGGAACGGTCACAGCGCCTACGCCCTTGCCGGCCGACACGGCGATCGTCACCGCGCTGCCGGGT
Source organism: uncultured Eubacteriales bacterium (assembly GCA_964354945.1). Classification (GTDB taxonomy): domain Bacteria; phylum Actinomycetota; class Coriobacteriia; order Anaerosomatales; family CAVXGS01; genus CAVXGS01. Next base: position 2,344 of record CAYHCN010000302.1, on the reverse strand, counting down.
TTGACCTTTGTCCCCGAGGTAGGCTGCTGCGCCCCAACCTCGCCCTTGGTCACCGAGGAAGAGTAGACGCTTGCGACTTCGTACTTCAGCCCGGCGTTGGAGAGCGCAGACTGGGCTTGCGACTGCGTCATGCCGACGACGTTCGGCACCGCCACCGTTTCGGGCTGGACGCCCTTGGAGACCTGGATGACCACCTGGCTCCCGCTCGGCACCTTGGAACCGGGTGCGGGCACCTGCGCCATCACAGTACCGGCGGTGGTCGTCGCGCTGTAGGATTCCGCTACGACCGGCACCAAACCGAGGTTCTTGAGCGTGGTCTCGGCCATCTCCAGGGTGTATTCGGTGAGTGTGGGGACGGCGACGACCTCGCCGGACCCGAAGTTGACGGCGATGTCGACTGCTGAGCCGTCCTTCAGGCGATCCCCGGCACGAGGCGTGGTGGATGCGACGAATCCCATCGGCACAGACGTGTCGTTCACCGATGCGGTCTCGCCAAGGACATAGCCCGCCTCTTGCAGCGCGCGCACTGCGTCTGCCGGCTTCATGCCGACCACATCCGGAACGGTGTCTCGTTTCCCGCACGCCGAAAGCGTCACCATGCTTCCAATCAGCGCGGCGGCAAGCACCACCGCAAGCGCCAGCCGACGGTAGTCGATTCTTCGAGTCATGACTGCCTCCCCGAACCCGGGTGCGCGAATGCACGCGGAACATGCGACCATCTAACCACACGGTAAGGAAGCGGCAACGCCTTACGGCACGGGCAGCGTCTCGGCGGATTCCGTATCCGCGACCGCAGCCACAAGCGGCCGTCCGGTCTCGTCGCACCCGTCGCCGAACAGAAGCCGACGCTCATCGCCGGGAAGCGCGGAGCGAGCCTGGTCGCGCAGATTGTTCACGCCGATGAAGAACTCCCGCATCATGGCCACGAGCAGGTAGCGGCCCTTCTCGGAGAGAACGATCTCGCGGTCGTTGTCGACCGTGAATGCACCCACGGCGCGGAAATACGCCATCTCGAACGCGAGCGCCCGTTCGATCTCGGTGCCGAAGTCGCGCGCGAACTGCCGCTTGTCCAGCCGCAGCGAGAAAAGCTGCATGAGGAACCGGTACCTCATGCGATCGCCCTTGCCGAAATATCGCTCGGCAACCACCGAGGAATGCCCCTCGTCGATGGCCTCATCGTACCTGCGCAGCGAGAAGGTGTTCGTGTACAGCGTGCCGTCGAGGAACGAGAAGGCCCCCGAGCCGATGCCCACGTAGTCCTCGTAATCGACGATGTACTCGTCGATCATGCCCCCGCCGACCCTGGAGAACGTCCACGCGCTCGCGGGTTCGAACGTCTCGGCGAGGTTCTCAGTGATGAACTTGTAGTACTCGTACTCGCGTGCGTAGTCCACGCGTCCGACTGACTTCTTGAGCGTCTCGGCGACTGCGGGCGAAGCCATGAGCGGGTAGAACGTGACCTGATTGCAGCCCGCCTGCTTGAGGAGCTCGACGTCGAGGGCGAGCTTGTCGGGCGTCTGGCTCGGGAAGTTGAAGATCATGTCCACGTTGAGCGAGTGGAACGTGCCGTCGATCGACGCGAGGCGCTCGAGGATCTGGTACGCCGAGCCGTACTTGTCGAAGCGGTCCATCTGCCGGAGCAGCTCGTCGTCGAGGGACTGCACGCCGACGCTGAACCGGTCGACCCGGTCGACGATGGGGTCGATCCACTCGGGATACAGGTGGTTCGGGTTCGTCTCGGAAGAGACCTCCTTGATCGAGAAGAGGTCCTTCGCCAGATCGATGGTCTTCACGAGCTGGCCGATGTCGATCGTCGGGGTACCGCCGCCCACGTACATCGAAGCGAAATCGTAGCCGAGATCGGCCACCATCCTCATCTCGACGCGAAGCCGCTCGAAGTACGCGTCAGCGACGCTCTTGTCGTAGGGGAAGCGATTGAACGAGCAGTACGGGCACAGCCGCTCGCAGAAGGGGACGTGGACGTAGAGGAGGTACTCCCGGCCCGGGATGGCCGCGGGGAGCTCGGGCTTCTCCATGTTGGTGAACCGGAGGTACTTGTCGTTGCCGCGGCGCATGACCGCGGAGATGATCCGCTCTGACAGCATCGGTGGCGTTCTAGTCTCCTCGCAGGTCCGCTGGTTTCTCGGCGGCCGGAAAGCGGGCCGCAGTCTCGGTCCGAACGCCGAGCGAGCTAGCTTGCAGGGCGGCCGCGGAGGGCTTTGCGACCGATGTCAGCGCGGCTGAACGCGCCGTCGAACGAGATCTTGCCGACGGCTTCGTAGGCCCGGTCGATCGCCGTCTCGAAGTCGGGAGCCACGGCGGTCACGTTGAGCACCCGTCCGCC
>CAYHCN010000301.1:0-2961 GCA_964354945.1 uncultured Eubacteriales bacterium | reverse complement strand
TTGCGACCGAGCGCGCCGACCGACGCGAGCTCCTGGGGCTTGTACGCCCACAGCGCGAACGGCACGAGCATCACCGAGATACCGAGTGGCGAGGCCTCGAACCGCCGGGCGGCCGCCGCACAGATCACCCCGATCGCAGCCAGGAACGCGACCGCCACGAGCGGCAACACGAACCGGAAGTAGGCGCTGTCGACCGGAGCACCGGTGTTCGAGATCAGCTGCGCCGCAAAGGTATCGAACGTGGGGTGGTACGCCTCCTTGGCCATTCCCGCGATGTACGGCGTGTTGTTCGCGGGGGTGCCTCGGTACATCAGCTCCTTGATCGCTGCAAGGTGAAACACCATGTCGTAGTGGCGTATGAGACTGACGTTGCGCGGCAGCGTGATGATCCAGTCGGTGAACGTCGTCGTCGCCGAGAACAACAGCGCCACGCCGAGAGCATCGAACTCGGCGACCCAGGAAGTGCGAGCGTCAGCCTCCGTGGGTCGAACGAATCGGTGCCGTGCCGACCAGACCCCGAGCGCGAGCCCCACCGCGCCCGCAAGCGTGACCGACCAGAACGCGACCGCCTCGGGCAGCACGAGGGTGAGGACGACTTGGGCCACGGCCCACGCAGCCACGCCCGAGACGAGCCTCGCCGAGACGGGCGGCACCCACGAAGGCAGCGGGCCGATCGCGCGAGCGAGCAACTCGCCCAGCCCGACCATGCACGCGACGACCGCAGCGAGCGAGACCAAGGCCGCGACCGACAGGTCGCCGATCAACAGGTCGAGCATGATCCACACAGCAGCAATGCCTAGTGCGGTCCAGACTGCGATGCGGGGAAGATCGATCCGCCTCATCATCTGCTCTCTCGAGCCTCGCTCGTCCCTGAAGCGAACCATTGGCCGGGACAGGGAAACGAGCACGGGCCAAGGATAGCCAATGCTCGCCGAAGCCGGCGCGGTTGACCGCCTTGCGCGGTGCTAACATCCGCTCATGACGGAGTGCCTACCCAACGTAACACCCACACCGGCGATTCCATCGCACGAGCACAGCGTTCAGGTGCGCCGTGATATGGAACGTGGGCACGCATGGCTTCTCGCACGCGGTCGTCTCGTCCGCTCGCTGCTCGCCGAGGGGCTTGCGCTCCCCTCCGCTGTGGATGGGCGCGCAATTGCTGAGGATGCCCTCGGCGCACCCGTGGTGCTCGACGCCGGCGCGGGCACCGGTGCCTTCGCGGCGTCACTGGCCGCCGACGGGATGCGCGTGGTCGCCGTCGACGCCGTGCTCCCGGAGATCGAATCGCCCGGAGTCGAACGGGTGTCCGCCGATGTCGGGTCGCTCCCCTTCGCCGACGCCACCTTCGACGCCGCCCTTTCCCTCGACGTCCTCGAGCACCTCCCCGACGACCGAGCCGGTCTCACCGAACTCGCGCGGGTGCTGAAGCCTGGCGCCCCGCTCGTCGTGAACGTGCCCGCAGACCAGAGCCTGTGGAGCCCTCACGACGAGCTCGCCGGACACCTGAGGCGCTACGAGCGCGCCGGGCTCGTCGAAGCCGTGACCGCGAGCGGGCTGGAGGTCGTGAGGGTTGGATACTGGGCCGCGACGACCCTGCCGCTCCTGCGTTTCTCGCGCGCGCTCGCTCGTCGGTCCGCGACCGCCCTTCGCGCGGAGCAGAGGCCGCCCGCTCCCGTCGACGCGCTGCTCCGCCCACTGCTCGCCTGGGATGTCGAGCATGCCCTTGGCCGAGGATGGAACTCCGGCTCATCGCTGTTCGCGCTGGCGAGGCGGCGATCATGAGCGCAGCTCACCCCTTCGAACTTCTGCTCTTCACCGCAGTGCCCGAGGTCGCCGCCGCAGCGCACGCTGCAGGCATCGACGGGGTCGTCGTGGATCTCGAGCACCGCGGCAAGGTCGCACGCCAAGTGGGTGCGGACACCGAGGTCAACCGCTTCACGCCGGCCCATGTCGCGCGCTGCCGAGAGGCGACGACGGGTCACCTGGTATGCCGCATTAACGCCGTGGGCGACTGGACGGCCGACGAGGTGGCAGCGGTGATCGCCGACGGCGCCGACGAGGTGCTCGTCCCGATGATCCGCACCCCCGACGATGTCACGCCCGTCATCGACATGGTGGGCGGTCGGGCCCAGGTCGGCGCGCTCGTTGAGACCCCCCAGGCGGTCGAGACGGCCCCCGACATCGCCGCGCTCGGGCTCTCGCGCGTCTACCTCGGGTTGAACGACCTCGCTATTGCCCGCCGTAGCCCCAACCTGTTCACCGCGATCGCTGACGGCACGGTCGAGACAGTCGCCCAGGCAATGGCCGAAACCGGAACACCGTTCGGCTTCGCAGGCCTCACCCTGCCGGACCGAGGTCACCCCGTGCCGTGCCGCCTGCTCATCGGCGAGATGGTCGGCCTTGGGTGTCGCCACGCGTTCATGCGCCGATCGTTCTTGCGCGACGTGCCCGTCGAGCGCTTCGCCGAGGGAGTCGCCGAGATTCGGGCCGCGTTGGCCACCGCAGCGCTCCGCACAGCCGCCCAGCGGACCGCCGATCGCGAGGACCTCGTCACCGCGATCTCCCAGTGGTCGGATGCGGACGCAAGCTCGGACGCGAACGTCACCGGGGAACCCGTGCATGCGTGAGCTCGCTGGGGTTCGCGTGCTCGTGTCCGGGGCGACCGGGTTCCTCGGAAGGCGGCTGGTCGCGGACCTCGTCGCCGGCGGGGCCGATGTGCACGCGCTCGTGCGGGACGAGGTTCGCGCCGCTGACATCCTGCACGCATCGGACGTGGGCTCGCTCGCGCTCCACGCCGTCGACTTGCGCGACCATGCAGGGGTGGCGCGCGCAGTTGCGTCGGCTCAACCCGAGGTCGTGTTTCACCTTGCGGTCGTACGCGGAGAGCGCACCGCTGAGGAGCGTCTCACTCTGTGGGAGGTGAACGTCCTCGGCACCGTTGTGCTGCTCGAGGCTGCACGG
>CAYHCN010000300.1:0-2966 GCA_964354945.1 uncultured Eubacteriales bacterium | reverse complement strand
CCTGGATCGCGACGAGCAGCTCGTCGAGGTGGGCTGGCGAGGTGCCGCGAACGCGTAGGACCGCGACGGACGCGTCCTCGTTCGTTCTGCCCACTTCGAAGGAGAGCGTCTCGAACTCGCCACCGAGTGCGATGACACTGTCCATGACGCGCGACATGATGCCCGAGTCGATAAGGTGCCCTTCGATCCGGACGTCTTCGAATGCGCTCATGCGTGCCTTCCGTCCGTCAGCGAACCTGGCGCAGCGAGGCCGCGGTGAATGACAACCCCGCCGAATTGTATCCGAGGTCTCGTCTTGACCGAGGTCAAGTCATATCGGCGAGGCGGCCACTAGCATCTGTCCGAGAATCATGGAGACTTCAGCCCCCGCAACCGTACGCATGATCGCGTTCCTCGACACGTATCGGAAGGAACGCGGTCTGCCGACGACCGTGCTCGCCCCCATCCCCGCGGACGGCGTTTCCGCTCGCGACCTCGCCCAGTCGCTGGAGCTACCGATCGACACCATCGACGGTGCGTTCCTCAACCAGCTGCCGGTCGGGCTCGACGCGATCGTCCGGCCGGGCGATCGGATCGCGTTCGTGCCGTTCGGAACTCCCGCCTCGCACCCAGCTTTCTTCGGAGCCTTCGTGACCCGCTCGTAGCACCCCAGACAGCGGTGTCGGTGCTGTGGCCTCGGTTGGCGGGTACATCAACCCGTGACGTAGGAGGTGCTGAATGGACGAGCCACGTAGCGCAATCGGAAGCCTGATGCACGAACACCAGCTGATCCTACGCGTCGTCGGCGACATGCGCCGCGAGTTGGAACTTGACCCAAGGGAGCAAAGGATCGACGTCGACTACATCGCTGCGGTCGTCGACTTCATCGGGACGTATGCCGACGAGTGTCACCACGGCAAAGAGGAAGACATCCTGTTCCGCGACTTGGGAGAGAAGCCGATGCCGTCCGAGCTCGCGGCCGAGATGCAGCGCCTCATCGACGATCACGTGTGGGCCAGGGCCACGACCAAGCGGATGCTGCATGCCGCGGAGCGCTACCGAGACGGTGATGGAAGCGCGGGTGCCGAGGTAGTTGAAGCGATGCGTGAGCTCGCCGACTTCTACCCCGACCACATCGAACGCCAGGACCATCACTTCTTCAAGCCCGCCATCGAGCTCTTCACCCAAGTGGAGCGCGAAGCGATGAGTGAGCAGTTCAGGCAGTTCGACCGACACCTGTTCCACGAACGGTATCGGGACGAGGTCGAGCGTCTCGAGGCGCGCCGAGACTCCCTCTCGCCCGACCTCGTTCGCAGCTAGCGGATCGGCTACTTCGGACCCAAGGCTCTCAGGTTGCCCGAACCCGACACCTGTTCGCTGATGGTCGGTGAGCCGAAGTACTTCACTGTGCCGCTTCCGGAGATGCTCACGTTGAGCCTGTCGATGGCCCAGACGGTGGCGTCACCGGACCCGCTGATCGAGATCGAGGCGCTGTTGGCTTTCAGGTCCCCGGCGGTGAGGCGACCCGATCCACTTATGTTCACGTCCTCGTGATCGACCTCACCGGTCGCCTCGGCCTTGCCCGAGCCAGACAGCTCGTAGGCAAACGAGTCGGCGCTGAGATCGGTGATGGCCGCTTTGCCCGACCCACTGATGTTGACGTCGAGCTGAGGCACGTCGAGGCCGTCGGCGACCACCTCGCCCGAGCCGCTCAGGCCAATCGCGGTGGGATCGGGAAGCTGCAGCTTGTACACGATGCTCTGCGAAGGGTCGATCGCCACGAGAGGGATGCCGAAAGGCTTCACGCTGATGACCAGCCGATTGCCCCTGACCTCCGTAGTGATGTAGTCGATGAGGTTGTCGTCGGCCTGGACGGTGAGCTTCGCGGGGCTTCCTTGCGTGATCTCGAGGCGTCCGATGCTCGCGAGTTCGACTCGGTTCACTTCGCTGATCGACCGCTCATGTGTGACGATTTGTCCTGAGCCTCGCACCGCGCTACAGCCGGAGACCGCGATGGCCGTGGCGAGCACGAGGACGCCGACCGTCAAGAAGCGCGCACGCATCGCAATCACTCCCGTGCAGTTCGCCGGTCCGTTCTCACCCATGGTGCCTACCCACAAGGAGGGTGCAGCCACCGCGAACAGGGATTCGCTAGCCGCGCGGAGCGACAGCGCGGAACCGTGCAATGAGGTCGCGCGTCACCGGTCCGGGAACGCCTTCGCCGATCGTGTGGGTGTCCAGCCTGACGACGGGCACGACACCGCGCGTCGTCGACGTCAGGTACGCCTCGTCGGCATCGAGTGCTTCGTCGATCGTGATGTCTCTGTACACGACCTCGTACACGTCTCCCGCAAGGTCGAGGACGCAGGTGCCCACGGTACCCCACAGCACCTTGGATCGGGGGGCGTGAATGGCGCCGTCCTTCACGATGTAGAAGCTCGCGCTGGCCGCCTCAGTGACTCGGTCGCCGTCGAGGTAGAGCAGGTCGAAGGCGCCTTCAGTTACGGTGATCGGCCGGTTCACGAGCATGGTGAGGTAGTTCGTTGTCTTCGCCTCGGGGACCTCTCGGCAATGCTGCCGAGTGAGCAGCTTCACGCCGTTCTCGTAGACCGAAGCGGGCGGCTCGTGGAGCTCGTGCGTGAGGATCATGAACGTGGGAGTCGCGGGGTCGAAGTCCATCCCGTCGCGCGAGATACCTCCCGTGAGCACCAAGCGCACGGTCGCCTCAGTGTGGTTGTTGCGCGCGAGGAGCTCGCCGACGACCGCCGCGATCTCGTCGTCGCTCGCGGGGACCTCAAGCCCGAGGTGAGCCGCCGAGGAACGCAGCCGGCGGAGGTGCTCGGCGAGCAGGAACGGCCTCCCCCCGACGGTGCGAAGCAGGTCGAACACGGCGAAGCCGCGGAGGAGACCGATGTCCATCGGCGAGATGGCCGCCTCGGCAAGCGGCATGATCGATCCGTTGAGGTAGGTGTACTGAGTCTGCATAG
>CAYHCN010000299.1:0-2977 GCA_964354945.1 uncultured Eubacteriales bacterium | reverse complement strand
AACGCGATCGACACCTACATCCCGATGCCCGAGCGTGACATCGACAAGCCGTTCCTGATGGCTGTCGAGGACGTGTTCACGATCACCGGGCGCGGCACTGTGGCCACCGGTCGTGTCGAGCGCGGCGTCGTCCACGTCGGCGACGAGATCGAGATCGTCGGCATCACCGATACCCGCAAGACCGTCGTGACCGGCGTCGAGATGTTCCGCAAGCTCCTCGACGAGGCGCAGGCCGGCGACAACATCGGCCTTCTGCTCCGGGGTGTCGCCCGCACGGACATCGAGCGCGGGCAGGTCATCTGCAAGCCGGGCTCGGTCACCCCGCACACCGAGTTCATGGGCCAGGTCTACATCCTGACCAAGGACGAGGGCGGTCGTCACACGCCGTTCTTCGACGGCTATCGTCCCCAGTTCTACTTCCGCACCACTGACGTCACCGGCGTTGCCCATCTCCCCGAGGGCACCGAGATGGTCATGCCCGGCGACAACGTCGAGATCCGTGGTGAGCTCATCAACCCGATCGCGATGGAGGAGGGCCTGCGCTTCGCCATCCGCGAGGGCGGCCGCACCGTCGGCTCGGGCCGAGTGACCAAGATCATCAAGTAGGACCCTCTGCGCGCTGAGCGAACGAAAGACGGGGCCCGGCACCTCGCCGGGCCCCGCTTCAAGAAGCCAACAAGCTGCGGCTTTGCGGTTTGACAGTGCCGAAAAGCGGGTGCTAGAGTACCCAACCGCGTCTCGGCCCGACCAAGGGGCGGGAACGTCTGTGGAGGAAGTATGCGAACGCTCGTCACGCTGGCCTGCACCGAGTGCAAGCGCCGGAACTACACCACCAACAAGAACAAGCAGACCACGCCGGACCGCGTCGAGCTGAAGAAGTACTGCAAGTGGTGCCGGACCCACACGGTTCACAAGGAGACGCGCTAGCCGGTCGCGGTACGCGACCATGTAGGCCAGTAGCTCCAATGGTAGAGCGCCGGTCTCCAAAACCGGATGTTGGGGGTTCGAGTCCCTCCTGGCCTGCCAGTACATGACCGTCGCGGCGAGAAGACGCTGCGGCGTTTCGCGAGGGCCGGATCAGCGGCCGAACGTAGTAGAGACGGACGAGACATGGCGAAGGCAACGACCGCCGAGACGGCGAGCGGCAAGTCGATAGACAAGCCGAAGCCCGCGAAGCCGGCCAAGCAGGGCAAGCCTGCCAAACCGAACGTTTTCGTGCGGTTCACGACCTATCTGAAGGACGTGCGCACCGAGCTTCGGCGCACGGTGTGGCCGACGCGGGACGAGGTGCTGCGCTCGAGCATGGTGGTTGTCGCCACGCTCGCGTTCTTCATCGTCTTCCTGATCGTGGTGGACTTCATCGTGTCGAACGCCATCCTGTTCATCGGCAGTCTGTAGGCTGACATATGTCCAAGAAGTGGTACGTCATCCACACGTACTCGGGGTACGAGAACAAGGTCCGCACGAACCTGGAGCACCGCATCCAGTCGATGGGCATGGAAGACAAGATCTTCGATGTCCGCGTGCCGACTGAGACGGTGACCGACATCAAGGAGGGCGGCCGCAGGGTCACCTCCGAGAAGAAGGTCTTCCCCGGCTACATCCTCGTGCAGATGGAACTCGACGACGAGTCCTGGTACGTGGTGCGCAACACTCCAGGCGTGACCGGTTTCGTCGGCAGCCAGGGCAAGCCCGTCGCGCTGTCGCGTGAAGAGTACAACCGGATCATGAAGCGCACCGAGGCAACAGTGAAGCAGCGCACGACGACTGACTTCGTCGAGGGCATGCCCGTGAAGGTCACATCCGGCCCTCTCGCGGAGTTCGATGGCGTGATCTCCGAGGTCAACCCGGATGCGGGCAAGGTCCGCGTCATGGTCTCGATCTTCGGCCGGGAGACTCCGGTCGAACTCGGCTTCGACCAGGTGGCGAAGCTCTAGGCAGAGAAACGGCGACACCGCCGTGCCCGGGGTGACCCCGCGGACGCTTCTCCGGCGAGTGTCGAGACTATAGAGATGTGTGAACGCGGGTAGGTCCGCGGAATCGAAGACGCGAAGGACTGAGACGAAATGGCCAAGAAGGTCAAAGGATTCATCAAGCTCCAGATTCCTGGAGGCCAGGCCAACCCGGCGCCCCCCGTGGGACCCGCGCTTGGCCAGCACCAGGTCAACATCATGCAGTTCTGCCAGGCATTCAACGCCGCCACGCAGGACAAGATGGGGACGATCATCCCCGTCGAGATCACCGTCTACGAGGACTCGAGCTTCGACTTCATCACGAAGACACCGCCGGCCGCCGTGCTCCTGAAGCAGGCCGTAGGGATCGAGTCCGGCTCGGACCGCCCGAACCGCACCAAGGTCGCCCAAGTGACCCGCGAGCAGCTCCGGCAGATCGCCGAGACGAAGATGCCCGATCTCAACGCCAACGACGTCGAGGCCGCGATGAAGGTCATCGCCGGGACCGCTCGTTCGATGGGTATCGAGGTCGTCGACTAGCTTCTCGGCGGCTGGCACGGGGGCGCCGCGCGGAACGCGCGAGTGCCCGGACAAACGGAAGCGGCGCGGTTGCGCGTCGCAGTGGGAGGGTCGCCACCGAGCGGCCCGCTGACCACAGGAGGAACGATATGCCCAGGCACGGAAAGAACTACCGCAACGCCGCAGCGGCAATCGAGCGGCACCACCTCTACACCCCGCTCGAGGCCGTCCGACTTGCCACGCAGGCTGCACCGGCGAGGTTCGACGAGACCGTCGAGGCTCATTTCCGGCTCGGCATCGACACCCGTCAGGCGGACCAGCAGGTTCGTGGCTCGGTTTCTCTCCCCAACGGCACCGGCAAGGTCGTTCGCGTCGCTGTCTTCGCCGAGGGCGAGAAAGCCCGCGAGGCGGAGGCCGCCGGCGCGGAAGTCGTCGGTAGCGACGACCTCGTCGAGCGGATCCAGGGCGGGTTCCTCGACTTCGACGCCACCATCGCGACGCCGGAC
>CAYHCN010000298.1:0-2978 GCA_964354945.1 uncultured Eubacteriales bacterium | reverse complement strand
AAGCAGGCGGACATCTACCTCGGCTTCTCATCCGACCCGGAGTACGCCCCCCAGGTCCACGCCCTCGCCGGCGAGGCCTGCGCCGCGCTGGGCCGCAAGGACGACGCGAAAAAACACTTCCAGTCCGTCCTCGACAACTGGCCGGAATCCCCCGCCTCCAAAGACGCCAACGCCGCCCTGGAACGCCTCAAGTAGCCTCTTGCTGCTCCGTAAAACGGAACCACACGCGGGTTCGCGCGCGGGGGGGGTGTAAAGCCTTCCGTTCTCAGAGCGTTGCTGTCGTCTTCGGGACCTGCGCCGGGGCTAACACCGCCCGCGGCGGAGCCGGGGCGCTCGGGACGCTCGGGACGTGAAGGCCTAGCCGGAAGCGGACCAACGGGAGCCGCGGGCGCTGCTGGTGCTGGGACTCCGCCCGTAGGTGCCTCCGTCGCGATCTGGGTGAGCAGCTCTTCGCGGATCGCGCGGACGCGCTTGGCTTCGGCATCGTCCTGCGGGACGACGGAGCCCGACACTCGCTGCAGCTCCTCGGTCGCAAGCAGTGTGACGAGCAGGCTGAAGGCGTTCGGTGTCTCTGCGCCGCCCTCGCCACCGGTCTGCACCACCGTGGCGGGGACGATGGGCACCTTCGAAACCTCGATCGCGTTGGCGAGCTTGCCCATGACGTCCTGGACCAGCTGGAGCTGCGGGCCACCATACGCGCGGACCTGCTCCTCGATGGCCACGGCCTTGCCGATACCGACCTGGGCCTCCCGCTTCGCGTCGGCCTCGGCGAGCATCTTGACCCGTTGCGCCTCCGCCTCACCAAGCATCTTCACCTTGCTCGCGTCAGCTCCGGCGAGGAGCTTGACCTTCTCGGCGTCGCCTGCCGCAAGCGTCTTGACCTTGTCGGCGTCGGCTTTGGCCAGCGTGCGAACGCGCTCCGCATCCTGGACTGCACGCTGCAGCTCGGCGCGGGCCTGGTTCTCCTGGACCTGGATGTTGATCGTCGACTGGGTCAGCGCCGTCTGCTGCTCGGCGATGGACTCGGCCTCTTTGAGCTCGCGCTCCTTGGCTGCGGCGACGCGCTGACGCTCGTATGTCTCGAGCTGCTCGGTCGCAACCTGCCGGTCTCGAAGCTGGGTCAAGATCTGCTCGATCTTCGTGTCGCCCGGAGCGCCCTTCGGCGTGCCGATCAGCACCTCCTCGAGCTCGAGGTTGTAGTGCTGGAACTTCTCTTTCATGTCGACACCGGAGCGCTGCTGGATGTCGGCGCGCTCTTGGATGAGTTCGATGAGCGTCATCGTCTGGGCGATGTTCTTGAAGTACGCCGAGACCATCGGGTCCAGGGTCTGGTTCACGAGCATCTTGATGTCGCCGAACCGCTGGATGACCAGCGGCGCCTTCATGTAGTCGATGTGGATGACCACCGACAGGGGCAGCGAGGGCTCGAACGCATCCTTGGTGATGAGCGAGACCTCGGTGAGGTTCTCGTCGTACTGGTGCGACCCGACCTCCGAGGCGATCCACTTGAGGATGATATTGGTGGTCGGCACGAGGATGATCTTGCCGGCATAGAGGTTGAACGCGTACTTGCCCGGCATCAGCGGCGTGTTCCAGACACCTCGGTGCCCAGCCTCAACGAGCTCGCCGTGGCGGTAGTCCGCTCCGGACAAGTCTGCGCCCTTCGCGCCGAAGTACGACACCACCACGCCTGCGTAGCCGACTGGGATGACCGACTTGTCGATGAGCTCCACGGTGGCGAAGAGCCGGTTGATGAAGTAGGTGCCTTCCGTGAGCACCTGGTACTGACGGCCCCGGTAGCCACCGGCAGAGAGGAACTTCTCGGGGTCCTGGAAGTTGCTGTGGTAGGTGGGATCGTCGACCTTGTCTCCGACCGGCGGAGCGATGATGTCCCCGAGTGGCAGAGATGGGCCGTCGTGGACGGTGACGATACCGAGCTTGTCGTCGGCGCCCTTGATGACCACGGGATCGAAACCGCCCACGGACATCAAGTGGCTCGCCATGCTCTCGATGGTCGCCTCTTCGCCTGCGTCGCCCATCGGGAGGTAGTAGGTCTTGGTCTCGGTGATTATGACGAACTGGGCGAGGTTGAACGCGTAGGTTCCCTCTCGGAGAATCGCTCGCTGCGGACCTCGCTGCCCGCCATCGGCCATGAACTGCTTCACGTCCTGGAAGTCACCTTGCATGACGTGTCCGAGGGTCTGTTCAGGACGCAGTGGCACACCGTCACGAGAGAACACGTAGCCGATCTTGCCCTGCGGGATCGTCACGAGTGGCATCTTGTGAATCCGGTACATCAAGCCGGTCTTGAAGTGAACGCCGCCTCGAAGGATGTAGGGCTGATAGCCCGCCTCTCCGTTGAGGGCCATGATGCGGTCCTTTACCGAGCCCTTCGGTGACCACCACTTCTCGACGATGCCGATCTGGTCCGACCGGATCCGGCGCAGACCCCCCGCCCAGATCACCACGATCAGGACCACGATAGCTACGACGATCCAGATCCCGGTCGATATCAGGCTTCCCATGGTCGCCCTTTCCTTCCACGAGTCGACGCGCTCGTGAGCCGACTCGGCCCCCACAACGCTGTCACTCCCATATTAGGCGCAACCGTGGCCGAACCTGTGCCCGGACACCCGAATACACGAAGGCCGTCGCGGAGTGCGACGGCCTTCGGCGCGAACGCAGTCGAGGAGTCGCGCCCTACGCGAGTAGGGTCTCCAACGGCGTGTACTCGAGGCCGTGGGCCTCGGCGACCGGCTTGTAGACGACCTTGCCGGCGAGGACGTTGACGCCCTTGGCGAGGGCGGCGTCATCGATGACCGCCTGCTTCCAGCCCTTGTCGGCGATGGCGAGGCCGTAGCGCAGCGTTGCGTTGTTGAGGGCGTGGGTCGAAGTGTTGGGCACGGCGCCGGGCATGTTGGCCACGCCGTAGTGCAACACGTTGTCCACGAAGTATGTCGGGTCGGCGTGGGTGGTGG
>CAYHCN010000297.1:0-2982 GCA_964354945.1 uncultured Eubacteriales bacterium | reverse complement strand
CCCCCGTCGGAGCGCCGCTCAGCCGGTACGAGATCGTGTCGCCGTCGGCGTCGGCGGCCGATGCCGTCAAGGTCAGCGTCGACAGCTCGTTGACCGTGCGCGAGCCGATAGTGGCCAGCACCGGAGCGTTGTTCGCCCGGGCCGCCAACGACATGAATCGGGTGCGGTAGGTCACCGTGACCGGCGTGCGGGTCCCCTCGGCGTAGATGCCGCCCGAGAGCGTCACGTCGAACTGGTCGCCGGTCGCGTAGGTGACCGACGCGGGGTCGGGGCGGAAGATGAAGCAGTTCGCCACGCCGTACCCGCCCGTGTCGAACGTGAAGTACTCACCGCTGGTGTTGGTGTCGGCGGAGGTGAAGGTCCACGTCTTCCCGTCCGAGACGCGCCTGAGGGTGACGGTGTGACCGGTGCTGTCCCAGTCGTATCGTGACGGATTGAGGGTGATCGACCACGGGGTCGAGCTGCCGAAGAAGCCCTGGTCCATGGGGAACGGTCCCGCCGAGGGGTACGCGATCGCCGCGTACGCGACCGCAGTCGCACGGGATCTGTCGAACGAGTAGGTGGTGTACCTCGTCGAGGCGTACCCGATGCCGGTCTTGGCCATCGGCGGGTTGAGCAGCCAGCGCCGGTGCCCGACCCTCGAGATGTTGCCTGCATCCGCGTCGCCGAGGCAGCCCCGCTCGAAGTCCACTGCGGTCGAGTATCCCCAGCCGATGTTGCTTTGGCTCGTAGACGCGTAGCCCCGGTTGTAGAAGGCGTCGGTCATGTCGGCGGGCTTGGGCGGGGTGTGCGAGAAGCCACTCGCGACGAGCAGCACCGCGCCGTATTGGCCATCCTCGTTACGCGTGGCATCGAGCACCACGTCGTTGGGGACCCCTGCGAGGAAGCGGGCGAAGTTGATGATCTTGAGCCCGTCGTTGAGGAAGCCCGCATTCACCGCGCCCGGCGCGTGGGGCGCTACGGTGCTCGGGGTGACAGTGTAGATGGAGCCGGAGAACGTGGGCTTGTAGCTGGCCCACATCGTGCGGACCTGGTCGTCCGTGTAGCCCGCGGTCTGGGCGATGCCCATGTCGGCGGCGAGCGCTGCGCTTGGCGCGAGTACGGCGACGAACAGCGCTGTGGCAAGAACGCCGGACAGCACCGCTGCGCCCAGAGGGATTCGTAGCCTCATACCTCTCCCATCGGCAGGTGCAGGGGGGAAGATGAGGGAAAGGTACAGGAGTCAAGCTCGGCGAACGCCGACCGTCACCCGACCGTCAACAGGGCTCGGGAGGCCTCACAGAACCGCCAGGTGAGAACAGGTGGCGCAGCCTGCCGCGCTGTCCTACTGTGCCGGCTCGAGGGTGGCGGCGATCTTCACGAGCTCATCGAGGCTCAGGTTCTCGAACGGCACCCACGTCCCCTTGCTCTCGCGCTCGCCGCTCTCCGACACCATCCACACCCGCGTTCCGTCGAGCTGGAGCACCAGGACCGCCGACGTCATCTGCTTCGCGGAGCCCCCGGCGGGCCCCCCCGTGGGCGAGTAGGTGTACTCAATGCCCACCGCGGGCTTGCCCAGCACGGTATAGGTGGTCGGCGTGGCACCCGCGGGCACCTTGGGCCCGTCCTCGCCCATCGGTGAGACGCCCGGCGCCACCAGCTTGCCCAGGTCGGCGTCGGTCGTCGCGGCCGGCGCCTTGCGCTCGCGTATCCAGAAGTCCTGGTAGCTGAGCTGGAGACCCGCGTCGGGCGACTCGAGCGCATCCACCGGCAGCACGTCGGTGGGAAGCGTGCGGCTCGTCGGCAGGTACGCGGTGAAACCGTTCGCCTCGGCGATCTGCTTTGCGCGGGTAGCGTAGATGGGTTGCAGCCAGCTACCCCCGGGCACTGCCATGGCGAACGCGCCGAGGGCGATACCTGTTGCCACGAGGAGCCCGACCATGGCAAGGACTCGGCTGGCTCGCCACTTCACGTCCATGCCCACGAGCACGAACAGCGCGATCACCGCAACGCCGGCAGCGCCGAGCGCGATCATCCAGCCCACGGGCATGCGGTAGTAGACCGAGGCGACGTTGAACAGCGCCACGAACACGGCGAAGGCGACTGCCAATCCGATCGCGAGGCACGTCGTTCTGGTTCGGCCGCGCGCCGAACCCTTCCCGATGAAGTACACCAGCGCCGCTGCGCCCGCCAGCGCGACGAGCGAGATACCCACGATGAGGATGACCATGTCCGGCCCCCTATTCGCCGAAGCAGCGGGGTCGATCCCCTCTTTCGGTATGTTCCCGCCGACAGGGGTCGACGGCCCGCACGGCTAGCGGCGCGAGGCCCAGTACGCGTCGGCCTCGGTTTCCATCTTGTCCAGGCGCGTGTAGTAGTCCGGGAACTCCTTCAGGTGCGCCCACGCGATCTTCCCGGTGAGGGTCAGATCGTCGTCGGTGACGTTGGTCTCGGGGTCCCGGGCGCCGTGCTCGAGTTCGACTTCGAGTCCTCGGCGGAACTGGTCGAGGTCGATGCTTTCCCAATCGAGCTTGAGTGCCGCACCGACTTCCTTGGCTTCCTCCGCGGTGAACTTCCGTCCGGCCATGGCTGCCTCCTTGGGGTCGCGCAGGCGAGAACGCTGTGTCCCAGTATGTGCCCCGGCTGCACGCGGTCGCGCACGGACCGACGACTACGAGGCCCGACCCTACGGACCCCGTACTGCAAGCCCCTCGGGCTCGAACTGGCCGGTTACCACTCCGCACGCAGGCGCGTATCGGGTCGTGTACGGAATCGACGAGCCAAAGAGCGTCATCGTCGTGCGCATCGACCACCGCGCTGACGTGTACCGCGGCCGATAGGCGCCTTGGTGACGCGCCGTCTTACTATGTCTTCATGCGCGTGTGGTCCGCGCCGCCTCCGCCCCCACAACCCGAGGTCCCCCATTGGCCCACCTGCTCGGCTGCGAGAACGTTCACCTCGAGTACCCGACGAAGAAGGTCTTCGACTCGGTCACTCTCGGCA
>CAYHCN010000296.1:1538-2983 GCA_964354945.1 uncultured Eubacteriales bacterium | reverse complement strand
AGATCGTCGCCATGCCCCCCGCGATGCCCTTCATCGGCTGATCTCCGATGCGGCAGCCTCGCGTGCGGCGTCGCCCGCCGTGCGTCCGATCCGGGAGACGATGGCGACGAAACCGGCCACCATCGCGATCTGCATGCCGATGAGCAGGTACACGTTGGTCACGATGCCGAGGGCGGTCACGAAGATGTTGAGGATCGCCGCGGGTATGAGCAGCTTCCAGCCGAACTCCATGAGCTGGTCGACGCGCAGGCGCGGCAGCGCCCAACGCACCCAGACGACCATGAACACCATCACGTAGGTCTTGGCGAGCAACCACACGAGCCCCAGCCATTCCGGCCCCGGGCCATTCCACCCGCCGAGGAACAGCAGCGCGCACAGAAGCGGCCACGTGAATACCCCACCGTATTCGTTGACGAAGAAAAGCCCCCACCTCAGGCCCGAGTACTCGGTCATGTAGCCGGCCACCAGCTCGGACTCAGCTTCGGGCAGGTCGAACGGGGTCCGGTTGAGCTCGGCGAGCATCCCGATGAAGAAGATCAGAAAGGCGAACGGCTGGGTCACGACGTTCCACAAGCCCGACTGCGATTCGACGATCGTGGAGAGCTTCATCGAACTGGCGAGCATGATCACGCCGAGGACCGCCATGATCATCGGCACCTCGTAGCTGATCTGCTGCGAGGCGGCACGGAACCCGCCCATGACCGAGTACTTGTTGCGCGAGGACCACCCGGCGAGCAGGACCGCGACCGGGAAGAGCGCTGCCGCCGCGAAGATCATGAAGATCCCCGAGTCGAGGCTGTAGCCGACGAAGTCCGCGACCCACGGCATCGCGCAGTACATGAGCACCGAGGGCGCGTAGGCGAGCAGCGGCGCTATCAGGAACATCGTCCGGTCGACGTTGTCGGGGATGAACTGCTCCTTACCCAGAAGCTTGAGCGCGTCGGCGAACGGCTGGAGCACGCCATGCCACCCCGTGCGCATCGGACCGAGGCGCGACTGCATGTGTCCCGCCCACTTGCGCTCGCACCACATGATCACGACGGTGTTGACCAGCAAGACGATCGTGAGAACGACGGCTGCGAACAGTGCCCTGAGCGCCATCATCGGTCGATCTCCCCCATGACGACGTCCACGGACCCCATGATGGCGATGAGGTCACCGATGCGCTGACCGGGCATCACCGCGGGGGCCACGTGCAGGTTCGAGAACGCCGGGGTTCGGATCTTCATGCGCCACGGTTGGGCGGAGCCGTCGCTCTCGAGGTAGACGCCGAGCTCGCCGCGGGGGCTTTCGACCCGGCGATACGCAGCACCCGCAGGCGGCTTCAGCGCGCGGGGGACACCGGGGTTCACGAAGTCGCCCTCGGGCATGCCGTCGAGCGCCTGTAGCGCGAGCCGCGCCGATTCGCGCATCTCGGCGATGCGCACGGCGTAGCGGTCGAACGT
>CAYHCN010000296.1:0-1438 GCA_964354945.1 uncultured Eubacteriales bacterium | reverse complement strand
CCGTGCATGCTCGGGTGCTGCGGCCCCATGTGCATGATCTCGCGCTCGGAATGGAGCGCCGCATCGCCGGGCTGCTCGAGCGCCTCGGTCACCGAGGGGTAGGGCAGCTTGACGGCAAGATCCGGGTCGCTTCGCTCGGGCTGCGGTCGGGGGCCGTCGTCACCATGGCTTGCCAAGGCCCACTCGACCGTCTCGGCGGTCACGCCCTTCGGGTTCATCTCGAAACCCTTGCGCAGCGGGTGGCCATCGAAGTCGTCGCGCAGCACGATGCGGCGCAGGTTCGGATGGCCGAGGAACACGACCCCGAACAGGTCGTATACCTCGCGCTCGAGCGGAACGGCGCTGGGCCACAGTCCCGAGATCGTCGGGACGTTCAGGTCGCCTTCCGGCAGGTCGACGGTGAGCATCGCATGGGTGTGATCTGCTCGGCGGGTGACCTCGTAGACCATCTTGACGCCCACGGGACCGGCTGGAGCGTCGGCGTCGGCTTCGGCGGGACTCTCGGCAGGAAGCTCGGCGGCGGTGAGGAGGGACAGGTGCGTGAAGCCGCGGTCCTTCAGCTGCTCGAGCACGCCGCGCAGGTCGCCCGGAGTCGTCCGTGCGACCGGGATCGGACCCGCGCCGAGTGTCCCGACGTCGGTGACCCCGGAGAGGCCGCCGAAGACCTCTGCGGGGGCGATGCTGGCAGCCGGAGCGATCATGTAGCCGCCTTCTGTGCGCGCTGCTCGGCTGCGAAGACCTCGGCAGCTGACGGCGTCCCCGCGGCGATGCCCTCCATGAGCGTGAGCAGCCCGTGCATCAGCGCTTCGGGCCGCGGCGGGCAACCCGGGATGTGGATGTCGACGGGGATGATCTGGTCGACACCCTGGACGACGTTGTAGCCGTCGGCGAAGGGGCCGCCCGAGACCGCGCACGAGCCCATCGCGATGACGTACTTGGGAAGCGCCATCTGCTCCCACAGGAGCTTCACGCGGGGAGCGATCTTGATGTTGATGGTGCCCGAGACGATCATGCAGTCGGCTTGGCGAGGCGAGTTTCGGAAGAAGATGCCGTAGCGCTCGGTGTCATATCGCGCGCTGCCGACCGTCATCATCTCGAGGGCGCAACAGGCAGTCCCAAAGGTGAGCGGCCAGATGGAGTGCCCGCGGGCCCAGTTCATGAGGAACTGGAGGGGGGCCACGAGTACCTTGCTCTCGTCGTCGACTCGCGGTCCGTCTACGCCCACGTCAGCACCCCCTTGCGCCATGCGTAGGCGAGACCGAGCACGAGAATTCCCAAGAACACCGCCATCTCCACGAAACCGAGAATCCCGAGTTCCTTGAAGATGACCGCCCACGGGTAGAGGAACACTGTCTCCACGTCGAACACGACGAAGATGATCGCGAACAGGTAGTACAAGACCCGGAAGCGCAGCCACGGTTCGCCGATCGGCAGCTCA
>CAYHCN010000295.1:0-2990 GCA_964354945.1 uncultured Eubacteriales bacterium | reverse complement strand
GACGACGACTACGTCGTGAGCTTCACGATGCCTTCCGAGTACTCGATGGCGGAGCTGCCGCTACCGAATAACCCTGCAGTGACGCTCGATTCGGTCGGGCCGCACGTCGTGGCAGCCTACCGCTTCAGCGGCTACGTCACCGAGAAGAGCGCGCAGCGGGCGATGGCCGCACTCCGCGAGTGGATGGAGCAACAGGCTCTGGCGCCGGCGGGCGAGCCCGTCGCGGCGCAGTACGACGCGCCGTGGAAGCCGTGGTTCGCCCGGCGGAACGAGATCTTGATCCCTGTGGAGACAGGGCTCGCCGAGCTGCGCTAGCGCTGGGTGCTGGGGCGAAAGCGCCGAGAGCGAGCGCGCCCCCTACGTCGCGCGCCGCAGCTTGGCGAATGTGCGCAGTAGCGTGCGCGTTCCGGCGCTACCGAAGTCGATCGTTGCACTCTCATCGTCGGCCGCGATCACTTGGCCGGCACCCCAGCTTGCGTGGAAGACGCGGTCGCCCGGTTCGAGCGGCTCGGCCACGCCGATCTCGGAGGGCTCCATCAGTTGAACCGAGCCCAACTCCGCCAAGAACCGAGTCACGACGTCTCTGTCCGGCCGCTCGAGCTGTTCAGCGAGCCTGGAAGCGGATTGGGCGAGACTAGCCACCACGTTATCGCCAAGCTCCAGGACGTCGGCAGGCTTCATGCGTCTCAGGATCGACAGCTTGAGGGTGCTTCTCGACCCGTCGAAGGCTCGTGCGAGCACCAATGCCCCAGCCGGTCCCGCCTCCGCCAGGCGGGTGATCGCCGTCTCCGAGTGTCTCGAGGGACGGCGGGAGGTCAGGACAGCCACCGCCGCGCCCACGAGCGCGTCGTCACTGTCGCTGATCATGCCGGGTGCACCGCGCCCGAGGGACTCCGCGATCCGCTCGGCGATGGCGTCCAGGCAGCCCTCCAACAGCCTCAGCGTCATCTCCGGATCCGCTGGAGCTCGCCAGACCAAGGCCTCGAGCACTGCGCTTGCAGCCTCTGCCGACAACCCCGGCTCTTCATGGATCGCGCGCTCGACGACGGGCGCGAACGTCCTCGCGTTGGCCTTGAGCCACAACGCGAGGCGCGCCCGCGATTCGTCGTCCTGGGCGGCGAGCAGGCGCAGAACGGCTGCATCGTCCAGTTCGGCAGCATCGATACTGGAGGCGAGGACGAATGTAGACCGGCTGGCGCTGTGACTTCGGTCGACCGTCGTGGCCCCGAGGGGATCATTTGTGGGTCGAACCGGCTGGACCTGGGGCATGTGGTACTCCTCGAGTCAGGCTCAGAGGAGAGGGCCGAGACGCCGCGGCCAAGTCCAACGAACGATGAATGGGGTGACTGTGCCTACAGCGGCACCGGTACCAGTCTACCACGCGGACCCCACGGCTCCCGGGTCCGGACGCAGCGGCCGGCAGTTCGCGCGACCACGGCGCATGTCTCAGGACAGTTCCGGGAACGCCTTGAGCACCATCTCGACCAGCCGCTCGGGTGGTCGGGTCAGCGCATCCGTGGCCGGGATCCCCAGCTCGGATTCGTACAGATTGATGGCCTCGGCGACCTCCGCGTCGGTCATGCACTCGTGGTTGATGGTGAGGCCGATGACCTTCGTGTCGGAGAAGGCCTCGATGAGCGCTATCTCGCTGGCGGCACTCGGCATCGGCCACGCGGCATAGCTGCCGGGGCGCGGTCGCGCGGGTGCGTGCTGCAGGATGACGGCATCCGGAAGGCTGCCACGAAGGATGAACGCCGAGCTCAGGTAGGCGGGATGGCTCAGTGCACCCTGCCCTTCGATGACGATCACGTCGGGGTGCTCGGCTTCGAACGCCTCTACGACCGCGGCCTCCATCTCTCCGGCGCAGAACTGGCAGGGGATGGCATCGAGGGCGACGCCGTAGCGAGCGCCTTGGATGAGGCCCGTCTGCCCCGTGCTGACGAGCACCGTTCTGATTCCCCGTTCGTTAAGCGCCCGCACGAGGATGGTCGCGGTGGTGCGCTTGCCGATAGCAGCGTCGGTGCCGAGGACCGCGATGCGCCGGGATGTGACCTCCAATACCCGGCCGCTGAACATACGCAGATCGGCCTTCTCGCGCGGACGCCGGACGTCGAGGATCGTGACCCCTTGCGCGACAGCCGCGGAGGCCAACTCCGAGTCTTCGTTCAGGAACTCGTGGAGGCCGTTGACGATGTGCATCCCCAAGTCGATGGCCTCGAGCACCACAACCCGCTCGGCGGGGGAGAGTGTCCCGGTGGTCGGCGCCATTCCGTAGATGAAGAAATCAGGGACCCGTCCTGCCAGAGCGATGGCCTGCCCGAGGTCCGCGCAGATCGGGATCCCGTTCGGACCGTCGCCGAGGACCTCGCCCGCGTCGAGACCCGCCTTCTCGCTGTCGATGACGGCGAGGATCGCGTACTTCTCTGAGTGACGGACCAGGCCGTTGGCGGTCTTGCCGTCGGTCCCGCCGAAGTTGCCCTCGCAGTAGACGACCGCCGTGCCGTCGGTCCGGATCGGCGGGGCGGTCCGGTCAGGCTCAGAACCTTGGGCGCTGGAGGGCTCGGTGGGTGAGGCCGGGGGCATGGGGCTCCTTCGGAGGGATGCGAGACTCGGCCTCGGCGGCGAGTCCCTGGTTCCTTGAGTCTACTCTGACTACTCGCTCTCGAATGCTGCCGACGCTCTCCGGCGCGGTCGCTCCGCCAAGGCGCGGGATTGCGCGCACTCCGCGTACGGCTCCCGCCCACAGGGGGATACACCTGCTAGCGAACGCACGTATCTCTCTAAGCGAGGTGACCCCGTGACCGAGGTTGGGCCGCACGACGAATCCCTGGACTGCGTGGGCCTTTTCTGTCCCGAGCCTCTCTTCCAGACGCGTGAGGCGATGGACGGGATGGAGGTCGGGGAGGTGTTGGAGGTGCTCGCCGACGACCCCGCCGCCGAGTAGGACCTGCCCCGGTTCTCGAAGCGCGCTGGCCACGAGGTGGTATCGA
>CAYHCN010000294.1:0-2999 GCA_964354945.1 uncultured Eubacteriales bacterium | reverse complement strand
GAGCTCGAGGACTACCCCAAGGATCCCGCGTTCAAGAAGCGGTTCGGCCCGCGCGGCGTCATCCACAGCTGGGCGAATCCTGACGGCACACAGAGAGTCGAGGACACGGGCCCGCTCACGAAGAAGCGCATGGAGACCATCGACGACGAGGTCACTGCGCGCACGCTCGAGTACCTCGACGAGAAGGCCGGCGGCGACCAGCCGTTCTTCCTGTGGTGGAACGCCACCCGGATGCACTTCCGCACGCACGTCAAAGAGGAGCATCGGGGACTGAGCGGCGGCCAGGGCGAGTACGCCGACGGCATGATCGAGCACGACATGCACGTCGGGATGATCCTCGACAAGCTCGACGAGCTCGGCATCGCCGACGACACGATCGTGATGTACTCGACCGATAACGGTCCACACTACAACTCGTGGCCGGACGGCGCGATCAGCCCGTTCCGCTCGGAGAAGAACAGCAACTGGGAGGGCGCGTATCGGGTGCCTTGCTTCATCCGCTGGCCGGGCAAGTGGCAGGCAGGCGTAACGCTCAACGGCATCGCCGCCCATCAGGACATGCTCACGACCTTCCTTGCCGCCGCGGGTGAGCCCGATGTCGTCGCCAAGTGCCGAGCGGGTCACGAGGCCGCGGGCAAGACCTTCAAGGTCGTGCTGGACGGCAAGGACATGGGCCCGTACTTCTCAGGCGAGGCCGACGCGAGTCCCCGCGAGGAGTTCTTCTACGTCAACGACGACGCACAGCTCGTGGCGCTCCGTATCGGCGACTGGAAGGTCACGTTCATGGAGCAGCGGGCGAAGACCGCTGCGTTGTGGGCCGAGCCTTTCGTCGAGCTACGGATTCCAAGGATCTTCAACCTCAGACGCGATCCGTTCGAGCTCGCCATCGACAACTCGAACACCTACTGGGACTGGATGATCGACCACATCTTCCTGATGTACCTTGCCCAGGCGGTCGTGGCCCAGGCGGTCCAGGAGTTCGCCGAGTTCCCGCCGAGACAGAAGCCGGCGGCGTTCAACCTCGACCGGATTCTCGAGAAGCTGCAGGAGTCCAACGGGTCTGCGTGACCGCGCGGATCCATGCGGCAATGCAGAGGGGCCGCCCACTGGGCGGCCCCCCGACTTCTCTGTGCTGCTCGGCGGCGAGATCGCGCCACCGTGCGCAGACGTGCTGGTGCTACGCCAGTGCCTTGGCCTTCAGCGCGTCGAACTCCTGTTGCGTGATGGCGCCTGAGTCGAGTAGCGCCTGCGCCTTGGCGATATCGTCGACCGCCGAACCACCGACGAGACGAGCCTGAGCCGCCTGGGCGTCGGCCATCATCCTCTGGTCCTGCTCCGTGTTCTTGGGGCGAGCGATCATGTAGATGAGGATGCCGATGAACGGAAAGACGAAGATGAGTAGGATCCACCCCGCCTTGCCCCAACCCGAGAGATTCTCTCGGGTGAAGATATCGCCGAACACGCGGACGAACAGCACGATGACCATGAAGAACAGGTAGAAGATGAACATCCACCAGAAGAACTCCAAGACCGGATTGCTGCTGAATATGGAAGCGCTTCCGAACATGTAGTGCCCCTCTCGTCGGGCGGACAGGTCAATTCGTAGCCGAGAAGGCCGTCGTCGACTGAGTCGATTCAGGCCTCGGCGTCTTACCACTCGGTAACGATAGCACCAAGTGCGACCACGCAGTTCAGCCCATCGCGATCGAAGCGATGAAGCCCACAACTGCCCAGACGCCCGCCCAGTCCCTGGCTCGCTCGTACGAGAACGGCATGAGCGAGTCGGTCAGCATCGCGAGCACGCCGCCTATGGCGAACGCAGAGGCTCGAGCGCCGGTCGCCGATGCGGTGAACTCAACCGCGAGGTAGCCGAGCCCCGCGGCCACGCCGCATGCGACCGCCACGACGGCCCACATCCCCACGACCTTGGCCTTGCTCCACCCGGCCTTCGCGAGGTCTGCCGAGGGCGCAAGCGCCTGAGGGACGTTGGAGACAAAGACGGCGCCAAGAAAGGCGGGGCTGATTGCAAGTCCGGCGGCGATCTGGATGCCGAAGATCAGCGACTCAGGTACGCCGTCGATGATCGAACCGATCACGATGCCGAGTGCCGCCGACGGGCCCTCGTCCCCGAACTTCGCCTCCACAAGCCGGTCGCTGATGAGGAAGACCGCCGCGCCGGCGAGCATCCACGCAGCGGTCTCAGGGTGCGTCAGGTCTTCTGCCGACGGGAGAAGGTCGATCGCGATCGCGCCGAGGAGAAGTCCCGCCCCCAGCCCGCCAAGTGCGCCCACCACCCTCGGCGAGGCCCTCCAGTAGAAGACGACGAGGCCCGCCAGGATCAATGACGCCTGGGCGATGAAGCCGAGGCCGACAGCTTGCAGCAACGGAACTTCCCCCCAGCAATTGGGCTTTCCACTACTGGTACCAAGTTACCATGGGGTAAAGACGGAGTAGCGCCCCGAATGTCCCGGCATTCGGGCGCATTTGATGCAGTCGCCGACACACGGTACCACCGGCGCGAGACGCGAACGGGAGGGGTTGCTGGATGGCAGACACACCGATGGATGTCCTCGCCGCCGTCTACACAGACGTGGACGTGGCGCAGAAGGACTTCGAGGGACTCGTCGAACTGGTCAAGAACAAGAAGGTGAAGGTCGAAGGCGTCATCTTGGTCACCAAGGACGCCGAGGGAAACATCACCGTCGCAAACACCGGAGACCATCTCGGCCGAAAGGGCGCCGGCTGGGGTGGTGGCGTTGGCGTCGTAGTCGGCCTCTTCGCGCCGGCGCTGCTGCCGGCGATCGCGGTCGGGGCTGCGGCGGGCGCTATCGCCGGTAAGTTCGCCGGGCACAAACTGCGAGACGGTCTCCACGACAAGCTCGGCGAGAACCTGCCGGCCGGCTCGGCCGCAGTCATCGCGATGTTCTCGGACGAGTACCGCTTCGCGATCGAGCAGGCGCTACCAAACTCGCCCGCGAAGTCGATCGCGCAAGCTGACG
>CAYHCN010000293.1:0-3003 GCA_964354945.1 uncultured Eubacteriales bacterium | reverse complement strand
GCGGTCAGGACGGTGACAATCTCGGCGTCGCCGGCGGCGAACGTCTCGAGCACCGCCGAGTACGCCTCCTGGTCCATCAGATCGTCGATTCGCGCCTCTGCGTCCGTGAGCGCATCCGCGAGGGCAGCCTCGTCTGAACCCATGATCGAGGTGTCCGTCGCCGCACCGAGGCCGGCCTGTGCGAGGTTCTTCGCGCGGGTGAACGCGACCGAGAGGTCCTCCATGTCGTCACTGGCACTGCGGAAGGTGGTCAGAGACTCGGCGCGCCGCGCGGCGTCGAACGGGTCGTCCGCGGCAACGGCGAGCACTGCGGCGACCGTGTCGTACGCGTTGCCACGCTCTCGCAACAGCACGTCGAGCCTGCCGAGGACGAACTCCCGAACCGCCGGTCCAATCGTCTCGGTGTCCACCGCGAGCACGCCGCCGTACCCTTCGAGCGCGGCGACGATGGCCTCGGTGAGAGTGAGCCGCAGCCCTGCGAGCATCATCTGCAGGATGCCGATGGACGAGCGGCGCAGCGCGTAGGGGTCCGCCGAACCCGTCGGCGCAAGGCCGGCTGCGAAGATGCCGACGATCGTGTCGAGCTTGTCGGCTACCGCGACCAGACGACCCGCCGCGCTCGCGGGCAGCTCGTCGCCGGCGAAGCGCGGCTGGTAGTGCTCGACGATCGCAGCTGCAACCTCGGGCTGTTCGCCCGAGGCGAGCGCGTAGTACCGGCCCATGACGCCTTGCAGCGCGGGGAACTCGACGACGACGTTGGTCACGAGGTCGGCCTTGCACAGGTGACCGGCCCGGGCGGCGAAGGCGGCAACGTCGGAAGGCGCCTCAACCATTCCGGCAAGCCGTTCGGCCAGCTTGGCGACCCGCTCGGACTTCGCCTTGAGCGAGCCGAGGCGCTCCTGGAACACGATGCTGTCGAGCTCGGCGACCCGAGACTCGAGCGAGCGGTGCAGGTCCTCGCGATAGAAGAACGCCGCATCGGAGAGGCGGGCGCGGATGACGCGTTCGTGACCGCTCACGATCTCGTCGGTGCGCGCGGGATCTCCGTTGTGGGCCACGACGAACAGCGGCAGCAGGTTCTTCTCGGCGTCCTCCACAGGGAAGTAGCGCTGGTGGCTCTCCATCGCGTTCTCGAGGACTTCGCGGGGCACCTCGAGGAACTCCTCGTCGAACGAGCCGGCGGCCACTGTGGGCCATTCAACGAGGTTGACGACCTCGGCGAACGTCTTCTCGGGAATCACGGCGGAGACCTCGAACCCACGCTCGACCGCGACCTTGGCGGCGGTGGCCTCGATGCCCTCACGGATAAGGCCGGCGCGGGCATCCTGGTCGGCGATGACCATCCCCCGTTCGAGCGCGACGGGGTACTCCCCGGCGGTGGGCACGTCCCACGGACCGCGCGCGAGGAATCGGTGGCCCTCGACCCGGCGGCCGGCTACCAGACCTGCGAACGCAACCGGGACGACATCGGCGCCGAACAGCGCCACAAGGCCTCTGACGGGACGCGAGAATCGGGCCTCACCGCTGCCCCACCGCATCGATTTCGGCCACTCGATCTGCTCGATGAGCCGGGTGAAAAGCGCAGGCAGGACCTCGAGCGCCGGTCCGCCGATCTCCTCGATCACCGCGTACACGTAGCTGCCGCTGGCGTCATCGACGACATCGAGCGAGTTCACGTCGACGCCCTTGCCCCGAGCGAAGCCGACTGCGGCGGGGGTGGGGTTGCCTGCGTCGTCGAATGCCGCCTTCGCCGCAGGGCCCTTTGCTCGGATGGTGCGGTCCTCCTGATGCTCGGCGAGCTCGCTCACCATCACGACGAGCCTTCGCGGTCCGCCGAGCACCTTGACCTCGCCATACTCGAGGCGGGCGTCGCGCAGGAGGTCGGGAACGCGAACCGCGAGCTGCTCGAGGGCGCCGTACAGCGGCCCGGAAGGAAGCTCCTCGGTGGCGATCTCCAGAACGAAGTCACGCGAAGCCATCACGCATCACCACCTTCCGAGACAGCCGCCTTCTCGGTGGCAAGCTCCTCGGCGGATTCCTCGGCCGGAGGCGTGATGAGATCGATGTAGGCTGCGCAGCACGCCTTGGCGATCCCCCGGACGCGCAGAATGTAGCCCTGGCGCTCGGTGACGCTGATCGCGCCGCGCGCGTCGAGCAGGTTGAACGCGTGGGAGCACTTGAGCACGTAGTCGTAGGCAGGAAGCACGTAGCCCGCCTCCAGCGTGCGCTTGCACTCCTCCTCGTAGGTCTTGAACAGCTCGAGCAGCATCGCCACGTCGGCGACCTCGAAGTTGTACGCCGAGTACTGCTGCTCGTTGCGCAGGAAGACGTCGCCGTACGTGAACTCGAGACCGTCCGGCCCGACCGACCACGTGATGTCGTAGACCGAGTCGACGCCCTGGATGTACATCGCGAGTCGCTCGAGGCCGTAGGTGATCTCCGCGGGTACGGGGCGACACTCGAAGCCACCGACCTGCTGGAAGTAGGTGAACTGGGTCACCTCCATGCCGTTGAGCCAGACCTCCCAGCCCAGCCCCCACGCCCCGAGCGTGGGCGACTCCCAATCGTCCTCGACGAGACGCACGTCGTGCTGTGCGGGCTCGATCCCGATGGCCCGAAGCGAGTCGAAGTACAGGTCGAGCACGTCGTCAGGGCTCGGCTTCAGAATGACCTGGTACTGGTAGTAGTGCTGGAGACGGTTGGGGTTCTCGCCGTAGCGACCGTCGGTGGGACGCCGCGACGGCTGGACGTAGGCAGTCCGCCAGGCGTCGGGTCCGAGAGCGCGGAGTGTGGTGGCGGGGTGGAACGTGCCCGCACCGACCTCCGAGTCGTAAGGCTGCAGCACCACGCAGCCCTGGTCCGCCCAGTAGTTGGACAGTGCCAGGATGATGTCCTGGAACGTCATCGGCGAGCTCATCGAGCATCTCGCTTTCGATCTAGGGGGAAGAGGTCGAAACGAACTACGCTACAAGCCACGCAAGTTTACAGGAACCCCGCCCCGAG
>CAYHCN010000292.1:0-3010 GCA_964354945.1 uncultured Eubacteriales bacterium | reverse complement strand
CCACGAGCCGCAGCAGGCGTCGGGCCTCCTCGGCGTCCTCGCGGTCTTGCGACGCCGCCGTCGGCCAGCGGACGGCGGCGGAGAGGAACCCTACGGAGCGGTGCGCCTGCCTGCCGACCAGCACGTTCTCGGCGACGGTGAGGTCGTCGAAGAGTTGGGTGTTCTGGAACGTCCGGGCGAGCCCGCGCTTCACGCAGGCACGCGGCGTCCACCCGGTGATGTCGGTGCCGTCGAACACGACAGAACCCGTGTCGGGGCGATCGAAGCCGGTCAGCGAGTTGAAGAGGGTCGACTTGCCGGCGCCGTTCGGACCGATCAGCGCCTTGATCGTGCCCTCGTGAACATCGAAGGCCACCGCATCGACCGCAATGAGGCCGCCGAAACGCTTCGTCACATCACGCACGGAGAGCAGAGTCATGCTTCCTGCCCCCGTTCAGCGGGACGTCGGCGCCACAGTCCGCCGATGCCGAGCGGCGCGAACAGGACCACGAGGATGATCGCAAGCCCGTAAATGTCGGGAACGTAGCTCTGGATCGCCTCGGTGGTCTCCCTCGGCAACCCGGGTAGCAGCGCGCCGGTGTACTGCAGCAGCGTGAGCAGCGCGGCCGAGAGCGCAGGACCGGCGAGTGATGCCGCACCGCCAAGGACCGCCATCGCGAGGTAGGTGACGGACGCCTGCAACGTGAACGCACTCGGCGAGACGAACCCGACGAACGACGCGTAGAGCGCGCCTGCGAGACCCGCCATCGCCGCCGACAGCGTGAACACGCGGACTTTGATGCCGGTGACATCGACGCCGGAAGCCTGAGCTCCGAGTTCGCTTCCGTGAACGGCTCGCATCGCCCGGCCGGGACGCTTCGACACGAGGTTCGCGGCGACGAGTATCGCCAAGCCGGCCACGCCCCACACGAGCCAGTACAGGCTCGGAGGCGTCTTGATCTCGAACGGCCCCAGCGCCGGGAACGGGATTCCTCCGAACCCGTCGATTCCGCCGGTCACCTTCTGAGCCTCGACGAACGCGATCGACATCAGCTCGCCGAAGCCGAGCGTGGCCATGGCGAGGTAGTGCCCCTTGAGGCGCAGGCTCGGTATCGCGAGTACGAGCCCTCCTACCGCCGAGAGAACGCCCGCAGCCGCGAACGCGACGAGCCAGGGCAGCTCCAGCTTCACGGTGAGGTTCGCACACGTATACGCGCCGATACCGACGAACGCCGCGTGGCCCAGGGACACCTGGCCGGCGTAGCCGAACAGCAGCGCAAGACCGGTCACCACGATCACGTTGATGCCGACGAAGGTCAGGATCTTGAGCAGGAACCGGTCGGTGACCAGGAGCGGGACGACCGCGACGGCGAGCGCTGCGGCGAGGGCGACCGACATCGTCCATCGGCTCCGCACGGTCACACCTTCTCCCGGCCGGCGCGGCCGAACAGGCCTTGCGGCCTGACGAACAGCACCACGAGGAGGACCACGAGTGCGGCTGCATCCTTGTAGGTGGGATTCGTGAGACCCGCGGTCAGCGACTCGAGCAGGCCGAGGACGAGCCCGCCCCCCACGGCAGCGGCCGGGTTGCCCAGCCCGCCGAGGATTGCAGCTGCGAAACCCTTCACGCCGACCGCCGATCCGACGCCGAACGCGGCCTGGGTGAGCGGTGCGACCGCCACGCCTGCGAGTGCTCCGAGCGCCGCAGCCATCCCGAACGACGCGGTGACCATCAGGGACGCGTCCACGCCCACGAGCCGCGCGGCGTCTCGCTGCAGGGCTGTCGCCCGCATCGCGCGGCCGAACCGGCTCTTGCCGTAGACCCATGCCAGCACGACAAGAGCGAGGATCGCGAGCGCCCACAGCCACACGGTCTGACGCTCGACAGCGGCACCAAGGAACCGGATCGACGAACCCTCGGTGAAAGCCGGTACGGGAATCTCGTCCGGACCGAACGCGTGCAGCGCGAACTGACGCATCAGTACCGACCCGCCGATCGTCACCATGATGATCTTGAGCGGATCACCGCCCTTGATCGGCCGGATCGCGAGCAGCTCGAAGACCACGCCGATGACGGTGGTGATTGCGATAGCCGCCACCGCCGCGAGCAGCACGGGTAGTCCGCGGGCTGAGAGGTACGCCGCGAACATCCCGCCGAGCATGAAGAACTCGCCCTGGGCGAAGTTGATCGCACCTGTCGACGCGTAGACGATGGTGAACCCGAGCGCGACGAGCGCGTAGATCGCCCCGCTCTTCAGTCCGCCGATGACGAACTGCAGTATCTCGGCTGCTCCCACCTGTTCAGCCCGTCGCTATGCGGAGGCTACTGGGCCGCTTGCCACGTGCCGCCCTTGATGACGTACATGGTCAGATCGCTCTCGGTCAGACCATTGTGGTCGGTCGGCGAGAACGTGAACTTCCCACCGAAGCCGATGAGGTCTTTGGTCTGCTCGACAGCGTCGCGAAGCTTCGCCGGGTCCGTATCGCCATTCGTGGTCTTCAGGGCGGCTGCAAGGATGTTGATCGCGTCGTAGGCGTGACCAGCGAATATGTCGGGAGCGTCTGTGTAGGCCTTCTGGTAGCGCGAAGCGAAGTCGCTCACGACCTTGTACTCCTCGGTGTCCGTACCCCACGTTTCGGGAAGCAGGCTCTTGCCGGTGCCGAACTCGAAGCCCTCGGCGGCATCGCCGGCGCCGGTCGGGAATTCCTTGCGGGCCTGACCTGAAGCGCCGAACCACGGCAGAGTGATGCCGAGATCCTTCGACGTCTTCACGATGTTGGCCGCGTCCTTCCCCGCCGTCCACATGAGCATCGAATCGGCGCCCGAGGCCTTCATCTTCGTGAGCTGCGCGGAAACGTCGGCGTCGCCGGGATTGAAGGTCTGGTTCGAAACAAGCGTGATCCCTGCCTTGGGCGCTTCGGCCTCGATGACAGCCTTGCCATCCTTGCCGTATCCGCCAGAGTCGGTGATCAGCGCCACCTTGGTGTGGCCGAGTTCCTTCATCCGGTTGAGCACGAACGGGACGACGAG
>CAYHCN010000291.1:0-3039 GCA_964354945.1 uncultured Eubacteriales bacterium | reverse complement strand
AGTCCCGGGTGCTCCATCCGCCCTTCGACCCTCGGGTCTTCGATAACACCCCGATCGAGCGCGGTGAGCGGTGTCGGATCGTGTGGCCGCATCGCTGGGAACACGACAAGCGCCCCGACGATTTCTTTGCGGCGGTCGGCACGTTGGCCGAGGAGGGGCTCGAGTTCGAGGTGGTCGTCGCGGGCCAGGCGTTCAAGGACGTGCCGGAGCCGATTCAGCGCGCCGAGGAACTGCTCGGCGACCGGCTGGTGCATCTTGGCGAGCCGAGGAGCCGCGTGGAGTACGCCCGCCTCCTCGCGTCCTCTGATGTGGCCGTGTCCACGGCCGTCAACGAGTTCTTCGGCATCGCGATGATCGAAGCCTCGTACGCGGGGTGCTTCCCACTCGTACCGGAGCGGCTCGCGTATCCGGAGCTGTACCCCGCCGAGATGCGCTACGGCTCGCCGGAGCAACTCGTGGCGAGACTGCGGTCCTTTGCGCTTGCGCGGCCTAAGCCCGGAGCGGCGCGCGGTGTGGCCGAGTCCTACACCATCGGGACGCTTGCGCCGCACTACGCCGCGGCCTTCGCAGACGCCGGAATCGCGCGCTGACATAACGTTAGCGTGGACCCGTTGCGGTAGAGTCTCCGTGGGGACGGGGTAGGTTCGGCACTCGACGGAAAGAGGGGCTACATGAATGGGTTGTTCGTAGGAATCGGGCTGCTGATCCTTGTTCAGCTCACGTTGCAGATCGTCGCGCTCGTGCTCCTGATCAAGGCGCCGTCCGAGCGGGTCACGATCGGCGGCCGCAAGTGGGTTTGGGCGCTGATCATCATCCTTGGCGAGCTCGTCGGTGCGGTCCTGTTCTTCTTCCTCGGGCGCAAGCCCGCGGCTGTGATCGAGCCCACATCCGTGACTCCGGCCGCTAGTCGCGCAACAGCGGCAGCTGATGCGCTGTACGGTGCCCCCGCCTCGCCGCCCGCTGCGCCCGCTGCGGTTCCCCTCGTTCAGCCTGCGCCTGCCGCACCGCCCGCACCGCCCACTCCTCCGGTTGCGAGCGACGACGCAGCGGCCGCCGCTGCAACACCCGAAGCCCTCGCGGGAGACCCCGAGATCGGTGCCGACGGCACCGGCGCGGGCGAGCTTCCGTGAGCCCTGCCTCGGCCTCGGCGATCCGCGAGCTCGAGCCTCGGGCTCGGCCCGCGGAGGGCGCCACGGCGATATCGGTTCGCGGACTGACGAAGACCTACGGCTCGTTCCACGCGCTCGACAGCGTGGATCTCGACGTCCCCGAGGGAAGCGTGTACGGCTTCCTCGGACCCAACGGCGCCGGCAAAACGACCACCCTGCGCATCCTGACCGGGCTCGCCAAGCCGAGTGCGGGCTCGGCCACCATCTTGGGCGCGCCCGCGGGGAGCGCAGCCGCACGCGGGGCAGTCGGGTTTCTGCCCGACGTGCCGGGCTTCTACGAGTGGATGACTGCCGAGGAGTTCCTGCGTTTCGCCGGCGGGCTGTTCGGACTGGCCCGCGGCGTCCTCGACGAGCGCGTGCGGGTTCTGCTCCAGCTGGCGGGTCTCGCCGAGGTTGACACCAAGATAGGGGGCTTCTCCCGAGGCATGAAACAGCGCCTCGGCGTCGCCCAGGCCCTCGTGAACGCCCCCCGGCTCCTCATGCTCGATGAGCCGACGAGCGCGCTGGACCCGCTGGGCCGCAAGGAAGTGCTCGACATGGTCGCCGCGCTCGGTGGACGGACCACCGTGTTCTTCTCGACCCATATCCTGGCCGACGTCGAGCGGGTGTGCGACCAGGTCGCAATCCTCGATCGCGGGAAGGTCGTCGCCCAGGCGCCCATCACCGAGCTCAAGTCGCGCTACGCCGCGCACCGCCTCGTGCTCGAGGTGACCGAGGGGACCGAGCGGATCGCCGAAGAGCTTCGGGGCCAGCCGTGGGCACAGTCGGTGGAGGTGGACGCCGAGACCATCTCCATGGCGGTCGCCGACGTCGAAGAAGCGCAAATCGCTGTTCCTGCCCTCGTAGCGGCCCGAGGATTGGGCATACGCCGTTTCGAGGGCGGGGAGGTCTCTCTGGAAGAGGTGTTCGTGGACCTGGTGGGGGAGGCGGGCGGCCGATGAAGGCATTCGCCAGGTTCCTCGGCAAGGAGTCCTCCGAGATCGCCAAGACGTGGCGGCTGTGGGTTCTCGGCGGCGTGCTGCTCTTCCTGGCGCTGATCAGTCCGCTCACCGCCAAGGCGACCCCGTATCTGATGAAGTACGCGTCGGGGGGTGACACCGGCATCGCGATCACCGTCACGCGTCAGGTGACCTACGTCGACTCGTACGCACAGTGGATCAAGAATCTCACCCAGATCGGGATGATGCTCGTCATCTTCGCGAGCGCAGGCCTGATCGCTACCGAGCGCGCGAGCGGGACGGCCGCACTGGTGGTCACCAAGCCGGTCTCTCGTTCGACCTTCGCGATCGCCAAGTACGTCGCCCAAGCGCTGCTTGTCACGCTGACGACGCTCGCCGGAACGCTCGTCGTCCTCGTGGGGACCCAGCTGGCGTTCGGTGAGGCGCCGGCTGCTCGGCTGTTCGAGGCATCGGGCGCGTGGCTGGCGCTGGCGTTGCTCGGCGTGGCGATCGCCGAGGCCCTCTCGGCGGTGCTGCCGACGGTCGCTGCGGCCATCGTTGCCTTGCTGGGGTGGGCGATAGCGGGAATCGCGGGGTTGTGGCAGCCTGCACTCGATTACAGTCCCGTGGGCCTGCTCGGAGCACCCGCAGCGGTGCTTGCGGGGAAGTCGGCCGACCTGACCTGGCCGCTCGCAACTACCGCGGCCGCGGCCGTGCTGTTCGTCGCACTCGCTGCCGTGCTGTTCTCGATCAGAGATCTGTAGCGGCACTCATGGCGCTGTGCGTCTTCCCGGTGCGGGTCCGTTTCGGCCGGCCGGGCTAGGGCAGCTCGAGCGCATCGGCCAACGCCTCCCCGAACGCCGTGGCCGCTTCGGGGCCGTTCGCCGTGATGAGGCGCCCGTCGACCGTGACCGGCCCGTCGGTCCACGTCG
>CAYHCN010000290.1:0-3050 GCA_964354945.1 uncultured Eubacteriales bacterium | reverse complement strand
TGTTCCTGATCTTCCACTTCACCCTGTTCATCACCACGGGGCGCTTCCGGAAGGCATTCATCGAGGGGCATTGGCCCGAGCACGAGTCGCGGCCACCGGCGACCCCCAAGTGGCTGCACGGCTTCCACATGGTCGGCATCATCATCCTGGCGATCACGGGCATGATGATCCGGTTCCCCGTGGGCAACCGGATCATCGTGCGCGACATCCACTACTTCTGGATGGTCGTCGTGATCATCACCCTGGTCTGGCGCGTCCTGTACGCGTTCTTCTCCAAGACGAACGCCGACTGGCGCGAATTCACCATCGGGAAGAAGGACATCCGGACCATCGGCGGCGTGCTGAAGTACTACGGCTACATGAGCAACGAAAAGCCGCACGTCGCCAAGTACAACGTGCTGCAGAAGTTCTCCTACCTGCTGTTCCTGGTCCTCATGATCGTCCAGGCGTTCAGCGGCCTCGCGCTTCTGACCCAGACGATCCCGCTCATCAACGCCTCCCCCCGCGACCTCCTCATCGGTTGGTGGCTCGGCGCGCTCGCCGGCAGCACCGACCTCGCGGGCTGGGGAGCGCGAATGCTCCACTACATCGTCAACTGGGTGTTCATCATCATGATGACCGTCCACTTCTACCTGGCGTTCTCGGTCGACATCCCCTGCGCGCTCGACTTCTTCGGGCTGAAGGAGATGGAGGTCCATCCCGACTCGCACGGACACGGGCACGACCAGCCGTTGCCGGCACCGGAGGTGGCACCGGGTCCCGAACCGGCGATCTAGCTGCCCGGGCCGAGATCACGGCTGACGGACTGACGCGAGCGGGATGAAGACAGCACTTGGTTGGA
This sequence comes from uncultured Eubacteriales bacterium, assembly GCA_964354945.1. Classification (GTDB taxonomy): domain Bacteria; phylum Actinomycetota; class Coriobacteriia; order Anaerosomatales; family CAVXGS01; genus CAVXGS01. The sequence goes on along the minus strand of CAYHCN010000290.1, from coordinate 2,209 downwards.
TCGTGGGCGCGCTCCTCGTGGCACTGGTCATCTGGGGCGCGCTTCACGTGTTCATCTCGCCGGTGAACCCGGCACAAGAACCGCCCGAAAAGCACGTCCAGAACTCGTGCTGGGCGTGCCACTTCGTCTCGGAGTCGGCGAAGATCACGACGCCAACCCCGTAGCGCCCGCGCTGCCCGACCCCGGCTGCCTCTACCCCTCGGCGCGATCCCGCGCTTGGTGCTGACCACGCCAGTTCATAGCCCAGTCGTTCTCGGCGGCGAGCCGTACGGCTTCCTCGATCCGCTTCGCGCGCGTCTCCGCACGCTTGGCGCTGTACACCCGGTAGAGCACCTGCTTCTTGATCGAAGCCGAGAACGCGTCGAAATTGCGCCGCGCCTCGGGATTCGCATCGAGGGCAGCCGCGAGGTCCTCGGCAACGACCAGTGCATCGACGTCGTCGAGCAACTCCCACGACCCGTCGCGCTTCGCGGCCTCGATCTTCGCCAGCCCAGCCGGCGCCATCCGTCCCTCGGCGATGAGCCGCTCGACGCGCGCCTTGTTGCTTGCCGCCCAGACGCTACCCGGCTTCCGCGGCGAGAAGCGGAGTAGTGTCCGCTTCTCGTCCAGGCGGTTGCCCGTGCTGTCGATCCAACCGTACGCAAGCGCCTCGAGAACGGCCTCCTCGTAGCTCGGGAGCATGAGGTTCGAGTTCTTCCTCCCGAAGACCAGCCACACCCCCGGGGAGGTGTCGTGGTTCTCGGCGAGCCACGCACGCCATGCCTCGCGATCGGGCACCTCGAGGATCTCTCGCCCCTTGTGAAGCGTCATCTCGCGACCGACCTGCTCTGCCGCCGGCTACAGCTTGTAGCCGAAGGTGCGGAGCAGCGCCTTGCGTGCGGCGATATGCTCGTCGTCCTCGACGCCGAGCGGGCTCATGCCGTCGATCACGCCGAGCACGCCGCGCCCCTGTTCGGTCTCAGCGACGACGACCTGGAGCGGGTTCGCGGTCGCGCAGAAGACGCGGCACACCTCAGGCACCATCTTGAGCGCGTTCAGCACGTTGATGGGAAAGACGCCGTCGCCCAGCAGCAGAACGAAGGTGTGGCCCGCGCCGATCGCCTGCGCGTTTTCGGCGGCGAGCACGGTGAGCTCGTCGTCAGTCCCCGAGACGCGCACCAGCCGGTCGCCGGAGGCCTCGCAGAACGCGAGCCCGAACTGCACGCCCGGTACGGAGCCCACCATGACCTCGTGGATGTCCTCGACGGTCTTGATGAAGTGCGACTGGCCCAGGATGACGCCCGAGGACTCGGGCTTCTCGATCGGAACGATGGTGATCTCCACCGCCGACCTCCTAGGCAGGCTGCCAGAAGCAGCGCTTCGGCGATACGATCTCGCCCGACTTCTTGAGGTCGTTCATCGCCTTGTCCACGTCTTTGCGGTCCAGGCCGGTCATCTCGACGAGCTTGCTGGCGTTGCACGGCTCGCCTGCGGCCTTCATCGCCTCGAGAACCTGCTGCTTCGCATCCATGCGGTCGTCCTTCCACGTCTTGGATCCCTCATCGAATCAAGGTACCCGAACAGCGTCCTACCGCGCCGCCGGAAACGAGCCCGGAAAGAACAACGCCCGCCCCCTTTCGGGAACGGGCGCTGCAGCGGCCTCAAACGTAGGTGGAACTCGGAGCGGTAGGGCTCGGGTCCCTTGCGTCGTGAAGGCCTTGTAGAACAGCTAGACCTTGCGGACGTTGGACGCCTGCATCTTGCCGTTCTGGCCCTGGGTGATCTCGAACGAGACCTTCTGGCCCTCGTCGAGGGTCTTGAAGCCGTCACCCTGAATCTCGCTGAAGTGGACGAACACGTCGTCGCCGCCCTCCTGGGCGATGAAGCCGTATCCCTTGTCGGCGTTGAACCACTTCACGGTACCCTCTGCCATTCCGAACCTCTTTCCGCCCCCTATCGGGGCAAAACAAAGCGACGCGACGCTCCGCTCCAATTACGCGGGGTGTCACGCCGCGAACCATGGGGCCGTCTATCGACCCGACATGTGAGATTACATGAATCCCCGCGCGTTGTCGAATCCTCCGCGAGCGACTTCGTCGGGTTGCGTGGCGCGCTTCGTGCTAAGCTACTGCGCCCTTCCGACCCCTTCCCACGGAGTTCCCATGCGCCAGAACGACGTACGCAACATCGCGATCATCGCCCACGTCGACCACGGCAAGACCACGCTGGT
>CAYHCN010000289.1:0-3061 GCA_964354945.1 uncultured Eubacteriales bacterium | reverse complement strand
CCCACTTCGAGTAGTCCCGGTAGTAGAACGGGAGGCGCTGCACGTAAGTGTCGACGCCGCTGATCATCCGATAGCCGAAGTTCGTGGCTGGCGCGGTGACCATGAACTTCACCCCAGGTGCGTAGGTATGCACCAGCTTCGCGTACGCGGTGATGAACGCGCGCTTGCTTCCCGCGGGTTCGTCCACGGTGAACACGTATGCCTTGCCGAGGTGGCCGTTGGCCGCCAGGCCCGCACGCATGCTTCGCAGGTAGCGGATGGCCTCCGGTCGGGGCCTATACCCTCCCGGGTAGAACGGGTTCTTCATGTAGCTCGGTACGACGTTCTCCGGAATGCGCACGCTGTTGAAACCGTATCGCGTGCCGTCGAAGCTGGTCGCCACGCCGGTGCCCAGGTAGTCGTTTAGGTAGTCGTTCCTCACGGTCATGGTACCGCTCGATGGCCCTGACCAGGCGGGTTGTACCGTGCTTGGAGACAGACGGTACTGGTCCAGGACCTTGAACCAGCCGTTCATCTGGTCGGCTTTGAAAGTCGTCCTCTCGGTGATCCGGTCGGTTCCCGAGCCCTGAGGGAGCCAGCCGTGTCCTGGAGTGCCGAAGTACATGGCCCAGCGGAAGCTGACCCCGAACGAGGTCTTCAGGGTCCGCGCCGACACGTTGAACGGATAGACCGTGATCTTCACCGGGATGACGGACTCGTAGCGCTCCCCGGTTGCCGAGTTCTGCATGCTCATCGTGACGGTCCCGGCATACGTCCCCGGCTCGGTACCCGTTGGAACGAAGAAGCTCAGGTAGAACGGAAGCGTCCTGCCCGCCCCGACGCTGCGGAACTTGGAGTAGATCCGGTTCCCGTTCGCGAGAGTGAGCGGAATCAGCGGATCCGGGTGATAGCCGACAGTCCGGTATCCGTACGACGGGTACCGGACGTACACGTAGCCGACCTTCTTCGCCTCGAAGCCCGAGGCAGGGATGCTTGCGAGGCTGTCTTCTCGGGTCAGGTTCGAGAACGAGAACCAGATGTTGGAAACGGCAGTGTCCGCATGGACGGCGACCTGCATCCCCTCGTACTCGCCTTGGGCTGCAGCCATCCCGATCGTCGCAATGCTGCTCGTGTCCTCGCTGTAGCTTGCGCGCGGCGGCTGCGTGGTCGGATAGACCTTGTCCTCGGGGAATCCATACCAGAAGTGGTAGTCCGAGGCGACGGCTACGGACGGCATGAGAGCTACGATTGCCCAGCTCAGAGCGATGAGAAGGACGATCGGGCGATAGCGACTATGCATGGTCGGGCCCTTCTGAGTTCTCCGCGAGACAGTCGATCCCCTACCCCATGTATCGGCGCTCGGAGCCTGGGTCTGTAACCGAGGCGGCCCCGGACCGCTTGCGGCAGCCCGGGGCCGTCGTTTCCGTCGGATCATGCAAGCGCGACGATCCGAAACGGTGTTGTGGGGGGTGTCGCTAGACCTGCTGACTCTCCATGCAGTCCCCTTTCGAATCGATCGATCTCGGCGGCCAGGGCGTTCCGACTAGAACAGGCTCGAGATCGGTGCTTGGAGGAACGCGACCAGGAACGCGATGCTGGCGACCCACATCAGCGGGTGGATGTCGCGAACCTTGCCGTGGAACAGTTTGATGACCACGTAGCTGATGAAGCCAAGACCGATGCCGTAGCTGATGTTGTAGGTCAGCGGGATGCCCACGATGGTCAGGAAGGCGGGGAACGCCTCCTCGAGGTTGTCCCACGGGATCTCGCTGACCGTGCGCATCATCAGGAAGCCGACGATGATCAACGCGCCCGCCGTGATCGGGAACGATACGAAGCTCGTGCCGGTGACGATCTTCTCGGCGACCGCGCCCTGGAACGACGCGAACCGCTCAGCGTTCGGGACGGGCAGCCCGCCGCCGATCATCTTCACGATCGGCGAGAAGAATGCGGCGATGGCGAACAGCACGCCGACGATGATGGCGGTGAGACCGGTGCGGCCGCCCTCGGCAACACCCGCGGCCGACTCGATGTAGGTCGTGATCGACGAAGCGCCGAACAGACCGCCGACGCTTGCCGCTGCCGAGTCGACCATCAGGATGTTGCGGATGCCGGGGACGTTGCCCTCGGCGTCGGTGAAACCGGCCTGCTCGCCGATCGAGATGACGGTGCCCATCGTGTCGAAGAAGTCGGTGAGCATGACTGCGAACACGGCGAACAACAGCGCGGGCGTGAATATCTGGGTGATCGCCATGGCGCTTCCCAAGGGCCCTGTCTTCACGGCTTGGAATGGCGCGAGAAACGTGCTGAAGTCGGGGGCGCTCACGACAGCGCTCGGCAGCTGGGTCACACCGAGGAGCAACGCCGCGACGGCCGCGACGAGAATGCCCCACAGGATGTCACCCTTCACCTTCAGGGCCATGAACGCGAGGATCGCGAACAGTCCGATGAGGGTGACCCACACGTACTTGGTCGTGAAGTCGCCGAGACCTACGACCGTCGCGGCGTTCGGGGTGATGATGCCACCCTCAATCAGGCCGATGACCGTGATGAACAGGCCGATGCCCACGCCGATGGCTCGCTTCAGGTCGAGCGGGATGGCGTTCATGATCGCCTCGCGTGCTCCGCTGAGTACGAGGACCAGGATGATCAGGCCCTCTACGAAGATGACCGACATGCCGACCTGCCAAGGGACGTTCGCCTGCTGGAAGCCGATGATGGAGAACGTGACGACTGCGTTGAGGCCCATGCCCGACGCCAGCGCGAGCGGTCGGTTCGAGATGAAGCCCATCGCAACGCACATCAGTGCGGCGCCCAGTGCCGTCGCGGTCGCTGCGCCCTCGAACGGGACGCCGGCCGCGGACAGAATGCCTGGGTTGACGAAGATGATGTAGGCCATCGTCAGGAACGTCGTCAGGCCCGCTAGGATCTCCGTTCGCAGGTTCGTGCCCCGCTCCGAGAACTTGAAGAACCCCTCCATGCGCCTCCCTCTCTCTAAACGGCCGCGTCGGGCCGCGCGGCAGTCCACGCCGCGTCCGCCACTGGGTGCACCCTGAAGGGCGCCGTGCTAAGGAGTGAACAA
>CAYHCN010000288.1:0-3068 GCA_964354945.1 uncultured Eubacteriales bacterium | reverse complement strand
GTGGAGACGTGCGGTTGCGCGTTCTCCCACGACGTCGACGAACCGGTCGTGGAGTACCGAGTGTGACCGATGGCGACGTCGCCGGTCAGCGAGTGGAAGTCGGCTTCCTTGAACACGCGCGAGACGAGGCCGAGGTTCTTCGTGACGGTGACTGTCTCGCCGTCGCCGACCGCGATGCCCGCCGACTCCTGCCCGCGATGCTGAAGCGCGTGGAGACCGAAGTAGGTGAGCCGGGCGACGTCCTCCCCTGGTGCGTATACACCGAAGACCCCGCAGGCTTCTTCGGGGTGCTCGGGTCGCTCGGCGAAGACGTCGTAGAAGTCCTCGCGGTCGTGCAGGGTCATACGGGGAGACCTCGCTCGCATCAGCGGTGTGCCGCAGGAAGCGCTAAGGATAGCACGGACAGAGAGGCGGCCTGATACGCAAAGGCGCCCCGGCCGCGATGGCCGGGGCGCCCGCTGATGCACTAGAACACGTGGGTACTACTTCGCGGTGACCGCCTTGTAGCCGCTGTAGGTCGGATAGTGATCGGCGTCACCGTGGTAGGCGCGGACCCGCCACTTGCCGGCGTACGGCAGCACGACCGACGCCTGGCACTTCGAGCCGGGCTCGCTGTACAGGTCGGCGGCGTAGTTCGTGTAGGTGGTGTTGTAGGCCTTGGCGTTGACGGTCTTGCGCAGGCGCCACGCATACTTTCCGTTGCTCAGCCGCTCGTAGCGCTCGCAGTAGAACCTCACGGGGTATCCCCCAGAGGTGTGCCTCGGCAGGAGGATGTTGTACATCGTGAACGCCTTGCCGTGATACACGCTCGATGCCGAGGTCGGCGTAGTCATGTACGGCCTCGGGGTGATGGTGACCGAGTTGGTCGAGAAGCCGAGGCCCTCGGCCGTCGCAGCCTCGGGATCGGTACCCGCGAACTGGAACGTGTAGGTGACCTTGCGCTTCACGCCGTCGACGGGGAACGGGACGTAGGCCCAGAAGCCCGCATCTTCTTCGCCGAAGGTCCACGCATTCGCGACCTTGGTCTGCTTCCCGCCCGCGTACTGGCGAAGCACGGCGAGCGGCTCGTACGCCACGCCACCGGCGGCCGCGGTCAGCGTGCCGTCGAACGAACAGAGGGTGTTGAACGGCAGAACGAGCGAGGTCGACGCAGTGGTCTTCGAGCTCGTGGCGGTTTCGTAGGTCGTCAGGATGCTCGTACTGGTCTTGCGCAGCGCGCCGGCCCACAGCGAGGCGGTACCAGCGACGGGAGCACCGCTACCGTCATCCGGCATAGCCATCACCGCGAGATAGTACGTGCCGCTGGTCGGGGCGACGTAGTGCAGGTCGCCGAGGATCGACGGCATCCACTCGACCGGCATGTCCTCGTTGATGTCGGTAGCGGTGGGGCCGAACGCGAACAGGTAGAAGCCGTAGTATTCGGTGACGCCCGCGAACAGCGTGTCACCCGCGTTGAGGTACACCGAGTAGACAGCATTGTCGCCGTAGTCCAGGTCGACGGCGCCGTTCAGCGTGAGGCTGACCGGAAGCGGCGTCGGGACCGTTATGGCCGTATTGATGTTGTCGTTGGGGTTCGTTGCCGCGAACGCAGCCGCACCGGTGGCAAGCACGATCACCACCGCAAGTGCGAGAACAGTGGCAAGGCTGGTTGCCTTGCGCTTCAGGCTGATCCTTTGCACGTCCAGCTCCATTCCTCGGCTCGGCCACGCCGTCCGACGACGACGCCCAGGGCCCGACTCCCCACAATCACAGGTCGGGTGGGCGTTACTTCCACCAGACAGCATTGCACGGTCCGGCACCGCCGTTCAATGCATCCTGCGGTTTCCTAATGAAACTCTCAGATTGGACTGCGGGGTTTTCGGCGTCGCCGGGATACGGATCAGGGAGTGAGACGGGGCAGGCGGGGTCTACGTGACGGCGAGAGTCCGGCATCCCGACCACGTGGCGGCGTTGGCCCGGCCGATCCGTACTTCGCGCCGAAGGCCGGATGAACTACCCTGCGTGCCCCCGCCAGTAGTCGACCCGTTCGACGAACTGGTCGAAGTGCTCCGGCGACTCGAAGGCGCGCCGGGGGATCAGGTAGCCGTTCGAGTCGGCGAGCATGAGGTAGACGGCCTCGGCGGACGTCTGCACCGAGACGATCGCCGGCCACAGGGCATAGCTGCCGGTCAGCGCCGAGCTCGACCTAACCCCTTCCGAGTCGACCACGCGGTGCTCGGTGCCGAGAAGGGCCTGCGTCCCCTGCGAACCGAGCATGCGTCGGGAGTTCCACTCGACCAGTCGCATGTAGAGAGAGGGCCACGCCATCCAGAACAGGGCTGCGGCGACTGCGAACACCGCGAGGCAGGCGAAACCGACGGATGGCCATGGGCGAAGCACAAGCGCAAGCACGGCGCCGATGACCAGGAGAGTGGCGGCGCAGAGGCTTCTCGCCGCACGTTCTCGCTTCTTGGCCGAGGCCGACGTCTTCGCCCAGTGGCGGTTCCAAGCGAGGATGTCCTCAGGCAGGACGTCGAACACGAAGTCGAACGTCGGCTGGTCAGGGACGCGGGCGTCCCACGCCGGGGGTGTTGCCCACGCGGTCTCGGCTTCGGTTTCTCCCACCCGCTAGCCCTCGTGCAGCTCTTCGGTGGACAGCGTCTCGTCGCCGCGCACGAGGCACTCGAGCGCGGGCTCCCACGCCAGCCGCATCTCCTCGACGTCGAGGTCGATCTTGTCCTCGATACTGAGGCGCTCGCCGCCGACGGTGCCGATCACGCTGTAGGGCACCTCGTCCTGCAGCAGGATCTCGATGAGCCCGTCAGCATTGTCCTCGGCGACGGTGACCACGATCCGGCTTTGCGTTTCCGAGAACAGAGAGGCCACGGGCGCGAGATCGTCGTCGAGGGCCAGGTCGGCGCCGATACCGCCGCCGAGGCAGCACTCTGCCAGCGCAACCGCGACGCCGCCTTCGGAGCAGTCGTGCGCGCTCTTGACCATGCCGTGCGCGATGCCGTCGATCACGGCCTTCTGCACCGACGCCTCGAGATCGAGGTCGAGTGCGGGTGGTTTGCCCGCCACGACGCCGT
>CAYHCN010000287.1:0-3077 GCA_964354945.1 uncultured Eubacteriales bacterium | reverse complement strand
ACGACCCTGGCCTCGGAGACGCGCTCGCGCAGCTTCTCGGCCACGAGGAACGCCTCGGTCTTGTAGGTGTCAGGCAGCAACACCGCGAACTCGTCGCCGCCGTAGCGCGCGGGCAGGTCGATCACGCGAAGCGCGTCTCGGACAGCATCCGCGAGCTCGACGAGCACGGCGTCGCCGGTGCGGTGCCCGAACTCGTCGTTCACCGGCTTGAACAGATCGACGTCGAACATGAGCAGCGAGAGCGCCGAACCGTACCGACGGCTGCGTTCGACTTCCTCGGCGATACGCGCGTCGAACGCCCGGCGGTTCGCGAGCCCGGTGAGGGCATCGGTGGTCGCGGTGGCGGCAAGGCGCTCGGTCTCGCGGCGGAAACGCTTGCGCTCGAGCGGGAAGCACATCTCCCAGCTCGATAGTCCGAGACAGATCGCCTCGGCGTGCTCGACGCAGGTGTCGAAGCCGCAGGCGCCGCAGTCCAGCACGTCCGCGCGGGAGAGGAACTCCCCTTCCCGCAGCTGCATGTCGATGTCCTCGTCCGAGATGGCCACGCGTAGGACGGGCTCGGGGGCGAACGAGCGAACAAGATCGACGGCAGGAAGCGCGGCGAGCACGAGCGCGCTGTCGGCGGCGTTCTTTGCGACCCGCTTCTGCTCGTCGGAGAGGATCTTGCGGCGGGCGAACAGGCCCAGGTCGCCGTCGACGGCGGGACCGTCGGCGCATCCGTCGCACAGCAGCATGTCGACCACCCGAGGCGCCGACTCACCGGCGATGATCGCGGTGAGGAGCTCGTCGAGCTCGTCGAGCCCTCGGACGACGGCGAGGTCGTCGTCGGCCAAGGTGCGCTCGCGCAGCGTTCGCTTGGGGAAGCCGTCGGTGCCCGAGAGCTGCCGAGTCGCCTGGGGGCGGTCGCAGCGGGTGGGGCCGGGCCGGTGAATCACGAGCGGCGCTTCGGCTATGAGCTCGCGCAGCTCATCGAATCCGATGGCAACGTCGACGGCACCCCCCAGCTGCGACTCGAAGACCTCGTCCTTGCGGGCCCAGCACGGCGATACGTAGACGACGGCCGTGCCGGGTTCATACAGCGACTTCACGAGGCGAGCCTGGGCGACGTAAGGCGGGATGATCGGCATGAGCGCATCGGTGAGCTGCGGGTAGTACTTGCGGACCCACGCCACAGTCACGGGACAGGTGGAGCGAAGCTGAGGCAGACCGGCGCCTTCGCGAGCGTAGTGGCGCTCGTAGGCCGAGGCAACGACCTCCTCGCCGAGGACCGTCGTCTCCATCGCAGCGAAGCCGATGGCTTCGAGCGAGCGCTCGGCATCGCGCAAGGTGAACGGGTGGAGCGCGGCGGTGGCCTCGCTGGCGAGGATGGCGACGACCGGCCGGCCCGTGGCAAGCAGTTCGCGCACGGCGGGCAGGTCGCTGCGGACCGAGTGGGAGCTGTTGCCGCAGCCGACAACGCACAGGCCGCACTTCACGCACCGCTCGGGAATGACCTCGGATCGACCGTCGGCGACACGGAGCGCGCGCGCAGGGCAGCGCCGCAAGCAGCCCCAGCAGTCTTGACAGTCGGAAGAGACCGGCCCGATGAGGAAGTCGGCTGGAGCCTTACTCGTTGCGATCAGTTCTCGTGAGTTGACGAGCTCCATCACGCCTCTTCGCGCGTCCCCCTCAGCGATCCGCGAGCATCCGATCCACGCCCAGCTTGCGCAGCGCGGCCAGAAGCGGAAGGCCAAGGCCGTACAAGACGATCGCCTGCCCCAAGGCGACCGATACCACCCCGAAGGCGTACATCTCCCACCAGTGGTTACTCAAGTCTACGCCCAAAAGGGGGATTCTGTAGAGTCCCAGCCCTTGGAGCATGATCGGAAGGTACGCCGGGACGATCAGCGCGTTGAAGATCACCGGGCCGAGAAGAGCGATTCCCGTGCGCTCCCGGAAGTGCCACATCCAGATTGCGCCGAGCATCGTGCCCAGCGACCCGAAGACAACGTCGAACATCGCGACCGGTCCGACCGCACCGAGATTGGCGAGGTTCGCGACCACCGAGCCGACGGTCAGGCCGGGTATCGCGGCGGGGGTGAAGAATGCGACAACGGTGAGCGCCTCGGAGACCCGCAGCTGGACGAGGCCCCAGCCCAGACCGGCAGGCAGCTGGAGCACCAGCCAGGTGAACCCGGCGTAGACCGCGGCGATGATGCCTGCGTGAGCAACGTAGGTGGACCTGCGCATGTGGACCCTTCGGCACCTGATGCGGGAGAGCAGCCCGCGGGGCGCGCAATTGTAGCGCGCGTGAAGGGCCTTCGGCTACGCGGGCAGGTCGGGGCGCTGCGTGTCCGAGGCGAACAGCCCCACGCCGGCGGCGAGCATGTGGCGGTCGAGTACGGCACAGAACGCGTTCACGACGCGCGGGTCGAACGCGGTCCCCGCGCCATGCTCGACCTGCGCGCGGGCCTGCGTGATGCTGATGTGACCCGGTCCGCTCACGGTCCCGGTGAGGCCGTCGAACGTGTCGGCGACCGCAAGGATGCGCGCGAGCAGCGGGATCTCTGTCCCCGAGAGCCCCATCGGCTCTCCCCTACCGTCCCACCGCTCGTGGTGGTGCAGGATGATCGGCGTGAGGCCTTTCAGGAACTCGATCTGGTCGACGATCGTCGTGCTCATGTCGGCGTGGAGGTTCAGGCGCAGCACGTCGGAGGCGGAGAGCCGCGTTGGCTCGAGCACGACCTCTTCGGCGAGTCCGGCCTTTCCGACGTCGTGGAGCAGGGCGGCGAAGCGGAGCCGCTCGCGTTCCTCGACGGGAAGCTCGAGCTCCTCGCCGATGAGCACCGCGTAGTCCATGACGTGGCGGGCCTGCGTGCGCGGCACGTGCTCGGCGGCGTGCATCGTGGCCGAGAGCGCGGCGATCGTGGCCGCGTAGTCATCCCGGATGCGGGCGAACAGCGCCGAGCGCTCGAGCGCGGCTCCGGCGTGACGGGCGAGACGCTCGAGGAGCCGGCGGTCATCGGCGCCGTAGACGACGCCTTCGTCGGACGCGAGGAACAGGTAGCCGACCAGCAGGTCGCCGGCCTCGATCTCCA
>CAYHCN010000286.1:0-3099 GCA_964354945.1 uncultured Eubacteriales bacterium | reverse complement strand
GAGACCGTCTCCACCGACTACGACACGAGCGACCGCCTCTACTTCGAGCCCCTCACCTACGAGGACGTCATGGACATCGTCGATGCCGAGAAGCCCGAGGGCGTCGTCGTCACCTTCGGAGGTCAGACGCCCCTGAAGCTCGCCCGGGCCCTCGAGTCCGCTGGCGTCCCGATCATGGGCACCGCACCCGAGGCCATCGATCTTGCCGAGGACCGACGCCGATTCTCGGCGATCCTCGACGAGCTGGGCATCACGTATCCCGAGGCGGGGACCGCGAACACCTACGACGAGGCGCTCGAGGTCGCTCGGCGGATCGGCTTTCCGCTGTTGGTGAGGCCGAGCTACGTGCTCGGCGGGCGGGGGATGGTCATCGCGTACAACGAGCAGTACCTCGAGAAGTTCATGAACGAGGCGACCCAGGTCTCTCCCGACCACCCCGTGCTTCTCGACCGCTTCCTTGAAGGGGCGATAGAGGTCGACGTCGACTGCGTCTGCGACGGCGAGACGACCTACATCGGCGGGGTCATGGAGCACATCGAGGAGGCCGGCATCCATTCCGGGGACTCGGCATGCTGTATCCCGCCGTTCACGCTTACCCTCGACGTCATCGAGCGGATCCGCGAGCACACCCGCGCGCTTGCGATTCGGCTCGGCGTACGCGGGCTGATGAACGTGCAGTTCGCCATCAAGGACGGCGTGATCTACGTCCTCGAGGTGAACCCGCGCGCCTCGCGCACCGTCCCCTACGTCAGCAAGGCGACCGGAGTCCCGCTCGCCAAGGTCGCCGCGCAGGTCATGGCGGGCCGCAAGCTCGCCGAGATGCACCTCCCGCCCGACGACCGCGAGCCGGACATGTTCTGCGTGAAGGAAGCGGTCATGCCTTTCGGCCGGTTCCCGGGCGCCGATTCGGTGCTCGGTCCCGAGATGAAATCGACCGGCGAGGTCATGGGTGTGGCGAGCGACTTTCCCGCCGCTTACGCGAAGTCCCAGCTCGCAATCGACTACTCGCTCCCCACGAGCGGCACCGCGTTCGTCTCGGTGTGCGACCGCGACAAGCGGTCGATCATCCAGGTGGCCAAGCACCTCACCCTGCTGGGCTTCCAGGTCATGTCGACGAAGGGGACCGCTCGCGCGCTGCGCGCCGCGGGGATCCCGGTCGCCGAGGTGCTCAAGAAGCACGAGGGCCGGCCCAACGTCATCGACGAGATCGCCAACGGCAAGGTTCAGCTGGTCATCAACACCCCCTTCGGCCGAGAGACCCGCTCCGACGGCTACCACATCCGCGCCGCGGCCATCCGTCACGGCATCACCAACATCACGACGCTGCCCGCGGCCATGGCCATCGTCCAGGCCATCGAGGCGGCCAAGGAAGACCGCCTCGGCGTATACGCGGTCCAGGACTTCGGTCAGCCGACAGGCGCGGAGCAGTCGCTCGAGGACAGCCTGTGAGAGCCGTCTCGCGATGACTCGACTCGAGACCGAGAGCGGACAGAACCGCGTCGTTCCCAAGCTCGAGCGGGTGCGAGTGCTCGCCAACGACCGCCTCGCCGAGGGCGTAGGGCTGCTCGTGCTCCACGCCCCCTACGTGGCCGAGAACGTGCGCCCCGGCCAGTTCGTGCACCTTCGGATCTCCCAGGGCACCGATTTCCTCCTGCGCCGGCCATTCTCGGTCCACCGCCGCGAAGGCGGTCGCATCGAGTTGCTCTACCAGGTGCTCGGCGTGGGCACCCGCGAGCTGTCGCTCAAGGTCTCCGGGCAGGAGATGGACGTGGTCGGCCCACTCGGACACGGCTGGACGCTACCCGACGGTGCATCGCATGCGCTCTTGGTCGCCGGCGGCCTCGGTTCCGCGCCCCTCGGCATGCTCGCCGAGGACCTCTCGGAGAAGGGGGTCGCCGTGGTCGTCGCGCAGGGTGCACCAACCGCCGAGCGGCTCGTCGGGCGCGGCGTGTTCGAGTCGGTCGCTCGCCGCGTCGAGTACGCCACCGATGACGGGAGCGAAGGGCATCACGGGTTCGTGACCGCGGTCTCGGAGGAGTTGCTCGCTGCCGAGACGTTCGACGCGGTGTACGTGTGCGGACCGGAAGCGATGCAGCGCATCGTCGCGGCGCAAGCGCAGTCCCGCGGCGTGTACTGCGAGGTCTCGCTCGAGCGCCTGATGGCCTGCGGCATCGGTGTGTGCCTCTCCTGCGTGGTTTCGACCGTCCACGGGCTTCAGCGCGCCTGCGTGAACGGCCCGGTGTTCCCTGCGTCAGAAGTCGTGTGGGACGCCTCCGAGATCCCGCCGAGGCACTGAGGACAGCCATGGTCCCGTCGCAGACACCCAACCGGCGCAATCCCGGAACTGCGGTCGACCTCCGCGTCTCGATCGCAGGTCTCACCTTGCGAAACCCCGTCATGACCGCATCGGGGACTTTCGCCTCGGGCCGAGAGTTCGCGGACTTCGTCGACCTCGGCCGGCTCGGCGCGATCGTGACGAAGGGCGTGTCTCTCGAGCCGTGGGCGGGCAATGCCAGCCCGAGGATCGCCGAGACGGCCAGCGGGATGCTCAACTCGATCGGCCTACAGAACCCCGGCGTCGAGGCGTTCGTCGAGCACGACCTCGCCTGGCTGGCCGAGCACTGTCCAGACACGCCGGTCATCGCGAACATCTCGGGGCACAGCGCGCCCGAGTACGCCGCAGTGATCGAGCGACTCGAGGACGAAGCGTCCGTGGCGGGCTACGAGGTCAACATCTCGTGTCCCAACGTGGATGCCGGCGGCATGGCCTTCGGCACGGACTGCGTCTCGGCGGCCGACGTGACCAGTCGCTGCCGCGCGGTGACCTCGAGGCCGTTGATCGTGAAGCTCTCCCCCAACGTCACCGACATCGTCGAAATCGCGCGCACGGTCGAGGCCGCCGGTGCCGACTCTGTGTCCCTGGTGAACACGCTGCTGGGGATGGCCGTGGATGTGAACACGTTCCGACCCAAGCTGGCGCGCGTCGTTGGCGGCCTCTCGGGACCCGCGATCAAGCCTGTGGCTCTGCGCATGGTGTGGCAGGTGGCTTCGGCAGTGGACATCCCCGTTGTTGGGATGGGCGGGATCATGACCGCCGAG
>CAYHCN010000285.1:0-3107 GCA_964354945.1 uncultured Eubacteriales bacterium | reverse complement strand
CTGTGGACGCTGATGTGTCCGGAACCACTACGCAGAGCCAGGCGGAACTCGCTGCCGAGGTCGAGCGGCTGCAGGCCGAGAACGAGCGGCTAAAGGCAGCCACGGAGGCCAAGACGAGCAAGCGGCACATCGGCTGGCGGTGGACCGGCGCGATTGTGCTGCTCGTCATCGGTCTGCTCTTGTTCGCGCTCGCGGTCCCGACCATCTGGATCAACCGCACGGTCATGGATACCGAGCAGTGGGTCGCGACCGTCGGTCCGCTGGCGAGCGATCCCGCTATCCAGGATGCGGTGGCCGAGAAGGTCAGTGCCGCGCTCTTCGCCAAGGTTGATGTCGAGGCGGAGATTCGTGGCGTTGTTCCTGCCGAGGTCCCCCCTGTGCTGGTCAACTTCCTCGCCCCCCAGGTGGCCGCACAGATCGAGACGTACGCGGACAAGCTCATCTTCGACGTCGTGCACTCCGACCAGTTCGCCAAAGTGTGGACCGGCACGATGCGCGCAACGCAGCAGGCCTTCGTTGCCGCAATCGAGGGGGGCGGACCGGGCGGGAAGATCAGCACGACCAACGGAGTCATAACCCTCTACACCGACCAGTTCGTTTCGGCGGCGCAGGCCCGTCTGGCCGAGACCAAGATATCCGGGCTCTCCAAGTACATCCCGTGGAGCAAGGTGCCCGCCTCGATCGTGCTCTACGAGTCGCCGGGGCTGGCGCGGGCTCAGACCGCGTTCGGAGTCTTCAACCGGCTCGTGTGGGTGCTCCCGTTGTTCTCTGTGCTGTTCTTGGGTCTTGCGCTGTGGGCCGCACCGAACACGCGGCGAGCATGGCTGTGGCTCGGCGTCGGGGTCATCGTTGTGACCCTCCTGCCTTTCGAGGCTCTCGTCTTCGGAAGGGCGGCGTTCATCAACGCCGCGTACAACACCGCGCAGATCCCCACTACTGCCGCGCAGTCGTTCTGGGATATCGTGTTCCGGTTCTTGGTGACCATGCAGACCACGGCGATGACCATCGGACTCGTTATCGCGACGATCGCGTTCTTCGCCGGACCCAACACGCTCGCCCTTTGGTTCCGGCGCGGAATCGCCCACGGGCTGGCACTGGCTCGCGGCCGCGCCACCTTCGGCAAGTTCGGTGAGTTCGTGGCCGCGAACAAGGCCGCCCTGCGTATCGTCGCCGTCGCCCTGGGTGTCGTCATCGACATACTCTCGACGCCGCTCACTCCCGGATTCGTTATCGGCACCGCGATCTTCGTGGGGGTTCTCGTGCTGCTCATCGAGTTCTTTGGGCAGGGGGAGCCGACGCTCGAGATGACACCCGCGCTCGCCGGCGTCGGCGGCGGCGAGATCCCCGCGCCGTCGACCGAGGTCGGCGTCGAGACGTCGCCCGTCGAAGCGGAAGGCGAATCTGCTGAGGCGGAGCAAGCTTCTGCCGACGATGGCGGAGAGGAGCAGGCGTAGCGCGCGCCTTCCGGATAGCGACCGCAAGCGAACGGGCCCGGCACATGCCGGGCCCGTCGTCATTCCCCACCACCCGGGTTGCGTCGGTCGCTGCCCGGTTAGTCGGATTCGAAGACGAAGCGGTAGATCGCTCCCGCGACCATCGCACCCACGATGGGGAACACGATGAACACCCACAGCTGGGTGATGGGCCAGCCGCCGCCAGCAAATGCCGCGGACGCGATCGATCGGGCGGGGTTCACCGACGCGTTGGTGATCGGGACGGTGACCAGGTGCGCCAGCGCAAGGGCGAGGCCGATAGCGAGCGGGGCGAAGCCCACGGGCGCCCGGCGATCGGTGACCCCGATGATGACGAACAGGAATACGGCGGTGATGACGACCTCAGCGATGATCGCGGAACCGAGGTTGTAGAGCCCCGGCGAGTGTGCGCCGAAGCCGTTCGACGCTCCCGCCATGCGGGCCGCTGGTGTCAAGGCCAGCTTGCCCCCCTGTCCGGCCGCGACGGCGAAGATGACCGCCGCACCTGCCAGCCCGCCGAGTATCTGGGCGACGATGTAGCCGGGAAGGCCCTTGCCCTCGAAGCGTCCCGCGGCCCACAGACCCAGCGATACCGCTGGGTTGAAGTGGCCGCCGGAGATGGCGCCGAACGCGTACGCCATGCACAACACGGTGAGGCCGAACGCGAGCGCAACACCCAGGATCCCCGTGCCCGACTCCGGGAATCCCGCGGTGAACACGGCGGTCCCTACACCGCCGAGCACGAGAACGAAGGTCCCAAGGAACTCAGCACCGAGTTTCTTGACCATGAAGCCCCTCCTCCTGGACGCGATGTGTCCAAACCTCTCGGGCATATGGTGCCCAATCGGGGAGGATACTCCAACGACCTCGGCAGATGGACCGAGACCCACGCCACGATGACGCGAGGGCGACCCTACGTGGTCGTCTCCGAGAGGGTCTCCAAGATGCGCTCGAGTGCCCAGTCGAGATCCGTCTCCGAGATGCATAGCGGCGGTGCGAAGCGGATCGTCCTGACGTGGGTCTCCTTCGCGAGCAGGCCCTTGCGGAGCAGCGCCTCGCAGACCGTGCGCGCAGCGCCGACCTCGGGAGCGATGTCGACTCCCGCCCACAGACCACGGCCACGGACCTCGGTCATCGCGGGCAGGTTCGCGTCGCGCAGCGCGGAGAGCATGTGCTCGCCGAGCACTTGCGAGCGCTCCTGGTACTCGCCGGTCTTCAGGATTCGGATGACTTCGCGACCGATCGCGCAGGCAAGGGGGTTCCCGCCGAAGGTGGAACCGTGCGTTCCGGGCGTCAGGACGCCGAGCACATCGTGGCTCGACACCACCGCGGACAGCGGCATTATGCCCCCGCCGAGCGCCTTGCCGAGGATGTAGACGTCGGGCACGACGCCCTCGTGGTCGCACGCCAACGTGCTGCCGGTACGGCCGAGGCCCGACTGGATCTCGTCGGCGATGAACAGCACTCCGTACTCGGTGCACAGCTCGCGGACCCGTCTGAGGTACCCGGCCGGCGGTACGCGGACGCCAGCCTCGCCTTGGATCGGCTCCACGAGGAACGCGACGACGTGGGGGTCGGCGAGGGCGGTGGCCAGCGCCTCGGCGTCGCCGTACGGCACGGTCACGAACCCCGGGG
>CAYHCN010000284.1:0-3126 GCA_964354945.1 uncultured Eubacteriales bacterium | reverse complement strand
TTCCACCCGGCTGACCTGGTCTTTGACCCCACACTCGCGTGCTGGAGCTTCCGCTTGATGCTATCTCACTACCGGCCCTCTCGCCCGCCGAGAACGACGGACGGCACGACTTACCCCTAAGACGCGCCATGCTCGCACGGTTCCTTGCGGACACCGTGCTTACGTGGGTCCCTTCGGCCGCGTCTACCTTGGACTAGGAGGACGTATTCCTCCGCAACCACAGACCCGGGTGAAAGCGACGACGATTCTAGCACGCGCGATGCCGAAACCCTCGCCTTGCTGTCGCCCGCCCGGAACTCGTGCCGGGACGCTCACCACGACCGTGCGAGCACTGCGCACCTGACCGCCTGGGCCCCCACCTCCAGCAGCGCCGCCGCCGCGGCGTCCAGGGTCGCGCCGGTGGTCATGACGTCGTCGACAAGGAGTATCCTGCCCGACACCGGCGCGACGGCAGCGAAGCTGCCCGCCGCGTTCGCAGCCCGCGCATCGCGGCCGAGGGCGCGCTGGTCGAGGGCGGCAGTCCGCGCAAGCGCGGGCAGCAGCGGCACCTCGAGCCGCGCCGCGACAGCGGAGGCGATCGCGTCGGCGTGATCGAAGCCGCGTCGGCGGACCGCCTTGGCGGTCGCCGGGACGAAGCTCACGGTCTGCGCCCAGCCGGGCCACTCTCGCTCCACGACCTCGGCCAGCAGGCCGCCGAGCACCGGCGCCAGGCGACGCTCGCTCGCGTCCTTGTGGAGCACCACGACGCGCGAGAGCGGCGGCTCGAGGCTGCCCAGAGCGACCGAGGCCTCGAACGACCACTCGGAATTCCAGCACTCCGTGCACACGAGCGCGCCGAAGGGCGCCCCGCACCTCGGGCACGCTGTGGCGCTTTCGACGCGAGGAAGCGCATCCTCGCACTCGTCGCACAACAGTGCGCCGGGGAGGTCGCATCCCGCACAACGCGTGGGGCACACAAGCTCGAGCAGTCCCTCCGCCAGTCGGCCCATCGCTGGCCACTCCCTCTACCTCGCACGGGAGACCGGTTGCGGCTCGTAGCGACGGGCTACCGGAACGCCACGAACTGCACGAGGGGTACGGTCACGGCTGCTGCGGCGGTCGAGACGAAGATCGCCGAGGCGATGTAGTCGGTATCCAGCTCGAACCGCCCCCCGATAGGCAGCGTCAGCATCATCGCAGGCATGCTCGCCTCCAGCACCGCGACGCGAAGCGCTGGCCCGGACCCGACGATCAACATGCCGAAGCCGAGGGCGATCGCCGGCGCCACCGCCAGCTTCAGCACGGCCTGCGTCCCGAGCGCCGTGGCCTGGCCCCGCACCGATCCGGGCCGAAGCGAGATTCCGACGGCAAGCATGATCAGCGGCGCGACAAGACTCGCGCACAGGTCTATCCCGCGGCTTACCACGAACGGCATCTGCACCGGCCGAAGCGCAAGTGCAACCACGAGCGCGATGACCGCGGGGAACGTCACGATCTCTCGGAGAGGGTTGACCCGGTCGACATCGTCAGCGGCGCCGTACCGCTGCGCCACGAACAGCCCTACGAGCACGAGCGCGAACACCGTACCGAACACGTCGTAGAACACCGCGGCCGGGACGGCCTTGTCGCCGAGCAGCGCGGCCGTCGCGGGATAGCCGATGTACCCGGTGTTGCCGAGCGCCGAGGTCAGGATGAAGCCGCCGGCCACGGTGGGAGGCAACCGGAGCGCCTTCGCGAGCGCCCACGACAGAGCGAGCATCACTGCAAACGTCACCCAGGCGACAGCAACCACCCGGCCCAGCGACCACGACAGCGTCGCCTCGTGTACCGCACGGAAGACGAATGCGGGCAGGCCGACGTAGATGATCACGTTGTTGAGCGGCCGAGCGTCTCCGGAGTGGAGCAGACCCGTCGCGCGCAGCAGGGCTCCGATCGCAACGATCACGACGAAAGTGACGATCGTCCCTGCCAGCGTGAGGAGGGTCAACCGATACCCCTACTCCACGTACAGCTCGTGGATTCCGCCCGAACCCATCGTCATGACTGCCAGCCCCTGCTCGTACGGCGGCTGCACGATACCCGTCTCGAGGATGATCGCCGTGACCAGCTCGTTCGGAGTGACGTCGAACGCGGGGTTGTAGACCGGCACGTTCGTCGGCGCCGTGCGCGCCCACCCGTCCAACTGGTACGCCGCACCCCTGCGGGTGAGCATCAGCTGGTGCCCCCGACCGAGGTGGAAGTCGAACGCCCCCTCCTCGGTGAGTTTGTCCAGCAGCTTCGTCGCGTCCGGATTCGGCGGCTCGAACTGCGCGGACCACGACGTGCCGAGCACCTCTTCCGCCGGGCGCTGCTCAATCGAGATCTCCTCGCCACCTCCGATCAGCAAGTCGACCGACGACGACGGGGCAGCCACGTAGAACGGGATGTCGTGATGCTTCGCGAGCACGGCGAGGCTGTAGGTGCCGATCTTGTTCGCCACGTCGCCGTTCGCGGCGATGCGGTCAGCGCCAACGATGATCGCGTCGACGGCACCTTGCTGCATCACCCAGCCGGCCATGTTGTCGGTGATGAGCGCGCAGGGGATCTCCGCCTGGAGCAGCTCCCACGCGGTCAGGCGCGCGCCCTGGAGCACCGGGCGGGTCTCGTCGACCCACACGTGGGCGATCTTGCCCTGTTCGTGCGCTGTGAAAATGACGCCGAGCGCGGTACCGAAGTAGGCGGTGGCAAGCGAGCCGGCATTGCAGTGGGTGAGGATCCTCGACTCCTCTTTGAGCAGGGACGCGCCGAACTCACCGATCTTGCGATTGCGCGCCTCGTCCTCGGCGATCATGTTCTCCGCCTCTTGGACCATGAGGTCCTTGAGTTCATCGAGCGAGAGGTCCGCGTTCTGGTGCGCGAGCTTGCGCATCCGATGGGCGCCCCAGGCGAGGTTCACGGCGGTGGGCCTCGACGCCACCACGTACTCGATAACCTCATCCAGGCCGACCAGGAAGTCGTCGACGGTCTCGATGTCGTCGGTCTCGTTCTTCGCCCAGAGCGCGAGCGCGAGGGCCGCGGCGACGCCGAGGGCTGGCGCTCCACGCACCGCCAGTGTCTTGACCGCCCAGCAGACGCCCTCGGCGGTGTCACACTCGAGCACGTCACCGA
>CAYHCN010000283.1:0-3154 GCA_964354945.1 uncultured Eubacteriales bacterium | reverse complement strand
GCGACGATGCCCTGGACGTCCCACTCCTTGTCCAGCTCGCCACGCAAGCGCTCCACCTCTGCCGCGAGGTCGGAGTATTGCATCGCCTTGCCAAGAACGAGCTTGAGTTCCTCCAGATCGAACGGCTTGGTGAGGTACTCGCTCGCACCGGCCTTCATCGCCTCGACAGCCGTCTCGACGTTCCCATGGGCGGTGAGCATGATGATCGGGAAGTTCAGTCCCTTGCCGCGCACGCGGCGAAGGACCTCCATGCCGTCGGGCTCGGGCATGCGGTGATCGAGGAGCATCGCGTCCGGAGGCGAGTCGGTGACAGAGGCGAGCGCCTCCTTGCCGTTCTCAGCCTCGCTGATGTCGAAACCCTCGGCTTTCAGCGCCTCGGCGAGCACCCACCGCATGTTCTTCTCGTCGTCGGCGATCAGGATCCGCTTGGCCATTCAGTCCTCCGGACTACAGTTCGAGGGCCGGGATAGACACGTGGAACGTCGTGCCCTGCGGCCCACTCTCAACTTCGATGTGCCCGTCGTGCTCGTCGAGGATGCGGTGGACGATCGTCAGACCGAGCCCGGTCCCTTCTGCGCGCTTGGTGAAGAACGGGTCGAACACCTTGGGCAGATCTTCTTGCCGGATTCCGGGCCCGTTGTCGGCGACCGTCACCTCGACGTAGCCATTCGCCGCTACCCCCGACACCCTGATGGTACCGCCTTGCGCCTCCATCGCCTGTACGGCGTTGGTGATCAGGTTCAAGAACACCTGCTTGAGCTGGTCGGGGTCTCCCATCACGTCGGGCAGGCCCTCGGGAAGGTCGGCCTCGATCTTCACGTTCGACTGCTTCGCGAAGCGATCCGTGAAAAGCACCACGTCGCGGATGATCTCGGCGACGTCGATCCTCGTCATCGTCGGCGTGCTGGGCCGGCCGAAGTCAAGCAGGGCTTTCACAACCTTGTCGAGGCGGTCGATCTCCTGCTTGATGACCGCCGCCGAGTTGTGGATACGCTGCGCGTCGCAGTTCGCATCTTCGAGCAGCTGCACGCTCGCCTTGATGACGCCGAGCGGGTTTCGCACCTCGTGCGCCACGCCGGCAGTGAGTTCGCCCATCGCGGCAAGACGGTCCGCCCTGATGAGCTGCTCGGTCAGCGCACGTACCTCGGACACGTCCTCGAGGGTGACGACCGCGCCGAGCACCGCGCCACCGACGGCACGCATCCTCGAGGTCGACGCCTGGACGTGGATCTCCTTGCCCGTCCCCGTCACCAGCGTGACCTCCCGCAGCGTGAGCGGAAGTCGACCCGAAAGCACCTTCGACACGTCTTGCGACACGCCCCCGTCGTTGCGGAACAGCGCCGAGATGGGCTTTGGCACCATCTCGAACTCCGAGATGCCGAGCAGGCGCTCCGCAGCGGGGTTCGCGGTGGCGACCGAGCCGTCGGGGCCCACGGTGATGACGCCGCTGGTGATCGAGCGAAGGATCGACTGGGTGTAGTCCTGGACGTTGATGAGTTGGATCGCCCGCTCCTCAAGCTTGCGGTACGCCTCCTCGAGCTGCGAGCTCACCGCGGTCAGGTCGCGGGTCTTGGCCTCCTCGGCATCCCTGAGTGCGCCGAAGAGCAGACCGATCGCGACGTAGGTGACGATCTCGAGCGCGTTGTTGACGCGCTGCGCCGCAGCCGCCCGAGTGACGAACATCTGGGCGTGGTTGAGCCCGAACAGCACCGAGACCGCGATCGCGGTCGGGAGTCCACCCCTCTTACCGAAGACGAAGGCGGCGTAGATGATGGGGATGTAGTAGAGCCGCCGGTACAGCAGGAGCAGCGTCGGGGCAGCAGTGGTGCGGGTGGTGGCGAACTCGAGTACCGCGACCAAGGCCACCATCACGACGATGGCCACTATGGCCGTGGCGTCGGACCGCTTCTTCGGGGTGTGCACCAGCGGATCGGTAGACCCGCGCTCGGCACTCATCGACGGCGCCTCGCCCACGAGGGCTCAATGCCCAGTTCCTCGCGGTACTTAGCGACGGTGCGGCGGGCGACAGTCACACCCTCCTCCGAGAGCAGCTCGGCGAGCTTCTGGTCCGAGAGCGGGTGGGCGACATCCTCTTCCTTCACGAGCTCCCGGAGGCGCTGCTTGATGGTCGTCGCGGCGACGTCCATGCCCGTCGAGGTGCGATAGCCGCCGCTGAAGAAGTGCTTGAGCTCGAACAGGCCGTACGGGGTAGCCATGTATTTGCCGGTCACACCGCGAGACACGGTCGAGAGGTGGACGCCCAGCTCGACGGCGACATCCTCGAGCCGCAGGGGCCGCAGCGGCCCCTTACCGTTCTCGAAGAAGTCGCGCTGGACCTCGAGGATGATCTCGGTGATTCGGCTGACGGTGTCTTTGCGGCGGTCCACGTTGCGGATGAAGCTCTCCGCCGAGCGAATCTTGTCCTTGAGATAGCGCTTCGTGTCGTCGTCCGTCCTACCCGAGCGCAACATCTGACGGTAGCGCGGCGACACCTTCAGCACGGGCAGCGACTCGCTGTTCGGCATGATGATCCAGTCCTCGCCGAACTGGCGCAAGGTGACGTCGGGAACGATGTAGCCCGGCGACGGTCCGGGCGAGAACGCGCCTGCGGGACGGGGGTTGAGGTCGCGGAGAACGTCGACGAGCCGCCGCACCTCGGTCTCGTCGACGTGTAGCGCCCGCGACACCTTGCGGTAGTGGTTCGCGGCGATGTCGTCGAGGTGGTTCGCGATGATCTTGTCGAGGAGGGGCTCCTGGAGTCCGAGGTACTCCATCTGGATGTGCAGCGCCTCGGTGAGGTCGCGCGCGCCGACACCCGGCGGATCGAGCTGCTGCACGACCTCGAGCGCCTCATGCGCGCATTCCAGGCTGACCCCGGATAGCCGGGAGATCTCCTCGAGCGATGCCTTGAAGAACCCGTCATCGTCGAGCGAGCCGATGATGAGCATCGCGGTGCGCATGACGTCCTCTTCGACGTCGAGCATGCCGATCTGCTCGAGGAGGTAGTCATCGAAGCTCTGCGCTCCCCCGACGAACTCCTCGGTGTTCGGCGACTCAGCGTTGGGATCGCGCGGAGCGAGCGGCTCCATGGTGTCGAGATCCTCGTACATCTCGAGCCACTCGTCCCACGAACGCTCTTCTTCCTCGGAGGAAG
>CAYHCN010000282.1:0-3155 GCA_964354945.1 uncultured Eubacteriales bacterium | reverse complement strand
GAGCGAGTCGACCGTCTTGGGCGTGGGCTCGAGAATGTCGATGAGGCGCTTGTGCGTCTTCATCTCGAACTGCTCGCGGCTGTCCTTGTTGACGTGCGGCGAGCGGATCACGCAGTACATGCTGCGCTCGGTCGGCAGCGGGATCGGCCCGGAAACCTTGGCGCCGGTCTTCTGGGCAGTGTCCACGATGAGCTTCGTGGACTGGTCCACGATCTCGTGGTCGTACCCCTTGAGGCGGATCCTGATCTTCTGGTCAGCCACTCTCGTCCCTCCGTACTTGCACGGTCGCGGGGTGTCTCCCCGACGTCCGCGATTCGCCTACTGGCTTCCGCCGGCCTTGCTGACGATCTCTTCGGCCACGCTCTTCGGCACGGCCTCGTACGCCTTGAACTGCATCGTGTACGCAGCGCGACCCTGGGTCTTCGAACGCAGGTCGGTCGCGTAGCCGAACATCTCCGACAGCGGCACCTTGGCCCGAATGACCTGCGCGTTGCCGCGCGGCTCCATGCTGTCGATATGGCCACGGCGACGGTTGAGGTCGCCGATGACATCACCCATGAAATCCTCGGGGGTGTTGACCTCGACGGCCATCATCGGCTCGAGGATCACCGGAGCGGCCTTGCGCAGGCCCTCCTTGATCGCCATGGAACCGGCGATCTTGAACGCCATCTCCGAGGAGTCGACCTCGTGGTACGAACCGTCGACCAGCTCGACCTTCACGTCGACGACGGGGTAGCCGGCGAGCACGCCCGAATCGAGCGCCTCCTGGATGCCCTTGTCGACCGACGGCACGTACTCCTTGGGGATCGCACCGCCAACGATCTTGCTCACGAACTGGTAGCCGTCACCCGGCTGCTGCGGCACGACGTTGATCACGACGTGGCCGTACTGGCCGCGGCCGCCGGTCTGACGGGCGAACTTCATGTCGACGTTCTTGACTTCCTTGCCGGCGGTCTCGCGGTACGCGACCTGCGGCTTGCCGACGTTCGCCTCGACCTTGAACTCGCGCAGGAGGCGGTCGACGATGACCTCCAGGTGCAGCTCGCCCATGCCCGCGATGATGGTCTGGCCCGTCTCGGTGTCCGTGCGGACACGGAAGGTCGGATCCTCCTCGGCGAGCTTGGCGAGCGCGGCGCCGAGCTTGTCCTGCTCGGCCTTGGTCTTCGGCTCGATGGCGATATCGATGACGGGATCGGGGAACACCATCGATTCCAGCGTCACCACGGCGTTCTCTGCCGAGAGGGTGTCGCCGGTGGTGGTGTTCTTGAGGCCGACAGCGGCGACGATGTCGCCTGCCGAGACCACGTCGATGTCCTCGCGGTGGTTGGCGTGCATCTGGAGAAGACGGCCGATGCGCTCCTTGTGGCCCTTCGTCGAGTTGAGAACGTAGGAGCCGGAGTTCAGCGTGCCTGAGTAGACGCGGAAGTAGGTCAGCTTGCCGACGTAGGGGTCGGTCATGACCTTGAAGGCGAGAGCCGCGAACGGGGCCTTGGGGTCGGCGGGACGCTCGACCTCCTCGCCGGTCTTGACGTCGAGGCCCTTGATGGCGGGCACATCGAGCGGCGAGGGGAGATAGTCCACCACCGCGTCGAGCAGTGGCTGGACGCCTTTGTTCTTGAACGACGCGCCAACCGTCACCGGCGTGACCGTGTTCGCGATGCACGCTTTGCGGAGCGCGGCGCGGATCTCGCCGGTGGAGATCTCCTCGTCCTCGAGGAACTTCATCATCAGATCGTCATCGTGCTCGGCGCAGGCCTCGACCAGGTCGTGGCGGTACGCCTCGGCGTCATCGACGAGCTCGGCAGGGATCTCACCGATAGTCGGGTTGATGCCCTTGTCGTCCTCGTTGAAGAAGTGGGCGTTCATCTCGATGAGGTCGACGATGCCGATGAACGTGTCCTCCGCGCCGATGGGGAGCTGGATGGGCACGGGGCGGGCGCCGAGACGGTCGCGCATCATCTGCACGACGTTGTAGAAGTCGGCGCCGGAGCGGTCCATCTTGTTGATGTAGGCGATCCGGGGGACGCCGTAGGTGTCGGCCTGGCGCCATACGGTCTCGGACTGTGGCTCGACGCCGCCGACGGCGCAGAACACGGCGACGGCACCGTCGAGGACGCGCAGAGAGCGCTCGACCTCGACCGTGAAGTCGACGTGCCCGGGGGTGTCGATGATCTGGATCCGGTGGTCCTTCCAGAACGCGGTCGTCGCGGCGGACGTGATGGTGATGCCGCGCTCCTGCTCCTGGACCATCCAGTCCATGGTCGCCGCGCCGTCGTGGACCTCGCCGATCTTGTGCGTGCGGCCCGTGTAGAACAGCACGCGCTCGGTCGTGGTCGTCTTGCCGGCGTCGATGTGCGCCATGATCCCGATGTTGCGGGTCATATCCAGTGGGTACTGCGTTGCCATGTGTAGCTTGACCTCAGTCTTCCTGATGCGTCAGCGCGAACCCACTACCAGCGGTAGTGAGAGAACGCGCGGTTGGACTCGGCCATCTTGAAGAGGTCCTCGCGACGCTTGACCGACGAGCCGGTGCCGTTGGCGGCGTCCAGGATCTCCATGGCAAGGCGCTCGGCCATGGTCTTCTCGCGACGGGCGCGGGAGTAGTTCACCATCCAGCGGATCGCCAGGGTGGTCGACCGGCGGGAGTTGACCTCGACGGGGACCTGGTAGGTCGCGCCACCCACGCGCTTCGGGCGCACCTCGAGGGTCGGGCGCACGTTATCCATCGCCTTCTTGAACACCGACAGCGGATCGCTGCTGGTCTTCTGCTCGATGATGTCGAAGGCGCCGTAGACGATCGCCTCGGCAGTGGAGCTCTTCCCGTGGAGGAGCACCTTGTTGATGAGCTGGGTGACCAGCCGGTTGTTGTAGACGGCGTCCGGCATGACTTCGCGACGGACGGCTGCTGCGCGCCTGGGCATGGACCTCTCCTTACGGACGAACACCGACCCGGCACCTGGAGGCACCGGGCCGCTGGCGTGACGAGTACGTTAGCTGGGCTTCTTGGCGCCGTAGCGCGAACGGGCCTGGTTACGGCCACCGACGGCGGCGGTATCGAGGGTCCCGCGGATGACCTTGTAGCGAACACCCGGCAGGTCCTTCACTCGGCCGCCACGCACGAGCACGATCGAGTGCTCCTGGAGGTTGTGGCCGAT
>CAYHCN010000281.1:0-3158 GCA_964354945.1 uncultured Eubacteriales bacterium | reverse complement strand
TCCTTGAACGGCTCGAGATCGTCAGGCGCCTTCTCCGAAATAAGCGCGACCGCCGCGGTGATCCGCTCGAGCGTGGGCTCCTCGATGCTGGTGCCGAGGCCCTGCAGAGCGTGGTCCTTGCGACTGCGAGCATCGTGGGCGAGGTCGCGAACGAGGGTGCTCGGACTCGTCTGCATCGCGTTCGCGAGGTACTTCGCACCGGCGGTCGCCTCCTTGAACGAGGCGAAGAACTGCGGGTCGACGATGCTGATCCACGCCATGGTGTCCATCATCGCGTACTGGATGACTTCCCACTCCTCGGGCGTGAAGTCGGACTTGGTGGCCATGTGGCTCTCCCCTTCCTAGGCGCCGCGCTGGCGCACGATCGGTGGCGTCGTGTCGAATCCCACCGCCGCCTCGAATGCGGCGGCTGCTTTGAGGATGGTCGCCTCGGCGAAGTAGTCACCCATGATGTGCAGCCCCACGGGCAAGCTGCTCTCAGCGCCGAGCCCCGACGGGACGCTCACAGCGGGAATCCCCGCGAGATTCGCAGGGATGGTGTAGATGTCCGAGAGGTACATCGCGAGCGGGTCGTCGCTCTTCTCGCCGATCTTGAACGCGGTGGTCGGGCTCGTCGGCGTGAGGAGCACGTCGAACTCCTCGAACGCCGAGGCGAAGTCGCGCTTGATGAGCGTACGCGCCTTCTGCGCCTGACCGTAGTACGCGTCATAGTAGCCCGCCGAGAGCGCGTAGGTGCCGAGCATGATGCGCCGGATCGACTCGGGACCGAACCCCTCGGCGCGAGAGCGCATGTACAGGTCGAGCACATCGGTGGCGTCGGAGACGCGGTAGCCGTAGCGTATTCCGTCGAAGCGCGCGAGGTTCGAGCTCGCCTCGGCGGGGCCGATGATGTAGTACGCGGAAAGGCCGTGCTTGGCACTGGGGAGCTCGACCTCGCCCACCTCGGCGCCGAGCGAAGCGAAGGTCTCCGCGGCGGCGCGGACGGAGTCGACCACTTCTGCCGAGGCGCCCTCCATCTCGAGCAGGTCGGTCACCAGCCCGACGCGAAGGCCCTTGATGCTCGGCGCACCGCCATCCTCGCCACGGATGGCGGCAGCGTAGTCGTCGACGGGGGTCTCGGCGCTCGTCGCGTCCATCGGGTCCTTGCCCGAGATGGCCGAGAGCACCAGCGCGACGTCGTCGACGGTCTTGCCGAACGGCCCGATCTGGTCGAGCGAGCTGCCGAACGCCACGACGCCGTAGCGCGACACGCGCCCGTACGTCGGCTTCAGCGCGACCGTGCCGGTGAGCGAGCCGGGCTGGCGGATCGAGCCGCCGGTATCGCTGCCCAGCGAGACTGCGACCTCCCCCGCGCTCACCGCGACCGCGCTGCCACCCGACGAGCCGCCGGGAACACGGTCGAGGTCCCACGGGTTGCGGCTGGGGCCGAAGGCGCTGTTCTCGGTGGACGACCCGAACGCGAACTCGTCCATGTTGCACTTGCCGATGGGCAGGACGCCGGCGTCAAGCAGCCGACGCACTGCGGTGCAGTCGTAGACGCTCTCGTAGTTCTCGAGGATCCTCGCCGAGCAGGTCGTGCGGGTGCCGACGAGGTTCATGTTGTCCTTGAAGCCTGCGGGAACGCCGGCAAGCGGCGGGATCGCCGTCGACATGTCCGCACGCTCGGCGTGGGCACGCGCGACCATCCCGTCGATCCTGTTGGCGGTTTCGATCGCGAGCTCCGGTGTGAGCTGGTTGAACGCGTGGACCCGCTTCTCGACGGCGTCGACTCGGCGGATGGCGGCCTCGGCAGCCTCGCGCGCGGAGAAGTCACCTGCGGCGATGCCGTCGCGGATCTGGCGCGCGCTCATCGCCGAGAGGTCGATTCGGCCTGCTGCGCTCACTCGCCACCACCCGGCCCGACGATCTGCGGGATGACGAACGCTCCGGCCTCGGCTTGCGGCGCGTTCTTGAGTGCCTCGGCCTGGGAGAGCCCGGGGCGTACCTCGTCGGCGCGCACGACGTTCACGACGTCGAGCGGATGAGCTGTGGGAGGCACGTCGGCGAGATCGAGACGCTGGATCTCGTCGATGTGGCCGAGGATCGAGTTCAGGTCGGTCCTGAACCCCTCGATCTCTTCGTCGGAGAGCTCGAGGCGAGCCAGGAGCGCGACGTGCCGTACGTCGGACTCGGAGAGCGCCATGGCGATCCTTTCGGTTACCAGCGTGAAGCGAGGCGGTCCGTTCGGGCTCTTGGGAGCCACCCCGCGGGGTCGTTCGCGACAACCGCATCATGATACCCGACGAAGAATCGGGGCCCGGTCTCCCGGGCCCCGATGGAATGGCCTGTGCACTGCGGGCCACCAAGCCTGGGGCCCACTGCTAGCGGAACAGGTACTGCCTCGTTCGCTGCTTCTTGGTGACGTACACGGTGACCGCGTTGGACACCGAGGGCTTGTACGCAGAATCCCCGGCGAAACGGAATTGATACGTTGAGTTCGCCAGCGGCGTGACGCCGAAGGCGTACTCCCCGGTCGCGCTGTCGAACGTGGCCGCGCCGAGCCGGTTCCACTTCGAGCGTGACTTCTTCCACACGGCGATATCGCCGCGGCCGCGAAGCGGCGCGCCCTCGGCGCGTAGTGAGGCGTGCAGCTTCGCGGGGACTCCCGCACTGACCCGATCGGGGGTCGCAGCTGCGGTCAGGCTCGTGGCTTCGGACACCGTTGGCGGCGGGGGCGGCGGGGGCGGGGGCGGCTGGGGAACGGTGACTGCCACGCTGGTGCTCGCCGAGAGGCCCGTACCATCGGTCGCCTTCGCAGTGATGGTGTGGCTTCCCGGGGCGGCCGCAGAGCTGTCCCACGTTGCGCCGTAGGGCACGGTCGTGTCGGTCGCCAGCGGGGCGCCGTCGACGGCGAACTCGACCTTGGTGACGCCCGACATGTCATCGGTGGCGGTCGCCGCGATGATGACGGAGCCGGTCACTGTCGTACCCGCCTTGGGAGCGGTGATCGCTACGGCCGGCGGGGTCGTGTCGGTTGGCGGAGGCGGTGGCGGGGGCGGGGGCGGCGTGCCGCCGGCCGGGATGGTCACGACCGTGATGCTGAGAGCCGGTAGCGACGCGGTGAGCGAGCCTGCCGAAAGCGTCGCACTCGACGTCGTCGGCGTGCCGTTCTTGAGGGA
>CAYHCN010000280.1:0-3177 GCA_964354945.1 uncultured Eubacteriales bacterium | reverse complement strand
TCGATGGAAGGACGCCGAAGGCCGGTGGCCCTCAAGACCGACTCATACTATCGCCAGATCGTCGAGGACTTGCTCCGCCGCGCGGGCGTCGAAGAGCCCCCCGTGTCCATGGAGTCGGTCGCTCGTGCTCTTGGCGTGCCGGTCCGCCTGGTGAGGCTGCCCGTGTTCTTTCGCGGAGCGCTGGTCTCCGAGGAGGGCCTCCCCGTCATCGTCCTCAACGTCGCCTCGTTCGAGACCGAGCGTCGAGATGCGCTGGCCCACATGCTTGGCCACGTCCTGATCGTGCTGACTGACGCTGAGAGCAGCTATCCGCGGGGCAACGGCCCGCACGAGGAAGCGGACCGCGTCGCCAACGAACTCACGATGCCGACCCGACTCGTGATCGAGCAGTCCCAGCTGTGGTTCAACGACTATCGCTACATGTCGCGCCTGTTCGGCGTGGGCGAGCACGCGATGATCCAGCGCATGCGCGAACTGGGAGTCTCGACAGGTCCGCAGAGCGCCATGTGGGATTACTGACGAATCCTCGCTCAACGGGAACATCCTTCACGACGGCGACCGTCCGGCTGCCGACGCCGCAACATCCGGCTCATCGGCGGCGACACGCTGGGCGGCACCACTATGGGGGCCGCGCCGGCCGTTCGCTTTCGTCTGCCGCTGGTACACTCGAACAGGCGGCCTTCACCCACCCTCGGCCGCCTACGCAAGGGGGACTCGCATGCGAACCAACTTCGCCGTGGGCATCGACGTCGGGGGGACCCGAATCGCCGCCGGTCTGGTCGAGCGCAAGGGCCGGATCATCCGGGATACGAAACGGCTGACGCCCAAGAACGGCCCGTTCGCAACCGTCGACGCGATCATCGAGCTCGCCGAGCAGGTGCTCCAGGGCACCCAGCCGAGCGAGGTCGCGGGCGTCGGCATCGGTCTCCCCGCGCAGATCGACTTCCTGCGCCAGTCGGTGGAGTTCTGCACGAACCTTCCGCTCGCCGGCGTCGACGTGCGCTCGCTCGTGATGTCGCGGCTCAAACTCGAGGTCACCATCGACAACGACGGCAACCTCGCGGCGATCGGTGAGTCACGCTACGGCGCGGCGCAGGGGGCCCGCGACTTCCTGATGATCACGCTGGGCACCGGCGTCGGCGGCGGCCTGTTCGTCGGCGGCGAGCCGTATCGCGGATCGAGAGGCCTCGGCGGCGAGATCGGGCACACCGTCGTCGACCTCGACGGCCCGCCCTGTCCCTGTGGGGGCACGGGGCACCTCGAGTCGTTCCTCGGCAGGGCGGCGATCGCGGCCAAGGGCCGTGAGGCGGCCGGGGAGTACAAGGGCGCGTCCATACGTGAGGCCGCCGGTGGCGACATCGACGCGATCACCGCGGAAGCCGTGGTCCTCGCCGCGAAGAAGGGCGATCCCGTCGCGCGCGAGATCCTCCTCGAGGCCGGGGACATACTCGGGCGTGGGCTCGTCGGCTTCGTGAACATGCTGAATCCCAAGCTGATCGTCGTCGGTGGAGGCGTGGGCGAGGCCGCGGACTTCCTCGTCGAGCGAGCCGAGCAGGTCATGCAGTCCGAAGCGCTCGCCGGAAGGCGCGACGTGAAGGTCACGCAAGCGGTTCTCGGCAACGACGCCGGTATCCTCGGTGCTGCGGCACTCGCGTTCGATGAGCACGACGCGCGCGAGGGCCTGCACCGCTAGCCAACGAGGAGTCACTGAGGCGGCGCGAACGTGCGCCGGGTGAGAGGAAGGGGTTCGCCGTGGCTGACAAAGCCGTGGTGTGGTTCGCGCCCGTCCGCACGACCAGGAAGCAGTCGCTCGTCGCTCGCGCAGGCACGCTGCTCTTGCGCGCGGGACTTCGTGACGTCATCGCCGAGGACGACATCGTCGCGGTCAAGCTTCACTTCGGTGAGGAGGGCAACACCGGCTTCGTGAGCCCGGTGTTCCTGCGCGAGGTCGTGGCCCGTGTCAAAGGCGCCGGCGGCAAGCCATTCCTTACCGACAGCAACACGCTGTACCGAGGTAAGCGCTTTAACGCCGTCGAGCACCTCGCGTGCGCGATCCACAACGGGTTCTCGTTCGCCACGGTCGAGGCGCCGCTGATCATCGCCGACGGTCTCGACGGCAGAGAGGGCTGCGACATCGAGATCGACGGCGGGAAGCACTTCGAGACGGTGCGCATCGGGGCGGCTGCGGTTCACGCCGACGCCATGGTCGCGGTCACCCACGTGAAGGGCCACGAGGCCACCGGCTTCGGGGGCGCGCTCAAGAACGTCGGCATGGGCCTCGGCTCGCGCTCCGCGAAGCAGCGGATGCACTCGGACTTCAGTCCTGAGGTCGTCGCCGAGAAGTGCACCGCGTGCGGGCGCTGCGCCCAATGGTGCCCGGTGAACGCGATCGTCGTCGGGCCGGACCGGGTGGCCAAGGTCGACTACGAGCTGTGCTACGGCTGCGGGGAGTGCGTCGCGAGCTGTCCGTCAGGCGCGATCGGCATCCAGTGGAAAACGACGCCCGAGGCCATCCAAGAGAAGATCGTCGAGCACGTGGCCGGGGCGGTCTCAGGCAAGCGGGACAAGACCATCTACCTGTCCTTCGTCATGAACGTGTCGCCGGACTGCGATTGCTGGCACTTCTCGGACGCGTCCGTGGTGCCCGATATCGGCGTGCTGGCCTCGACGGACATCGTTGCCATCGACCAGGCGGCCTACGACCTCGTCGCCGAGGCCGTCGGTCTCGAGGGCACCCGGGGGGACGGGCTGCCCGCCGGGGCGGACAAGTTCACCGCGATCACCGGCGTCGACGGTACCGGAGCGATGCGATACGCCGAGGAGATGGGACTCGGCAGCAGGGAGTACGAGCTCAAGACGCTCGAGTAGCACCGAGCCGACGGCAGCGTCGGCCGCAGCGACGGGAAGGGATGCGGTGGACTACTGGGGGATCGTCAGAGAGTCGTGGCACGTCGCCTGGCGCAACCGTTCTCTGTGGTGGCTGTCTCTCGTCCGGGCGGTGGGCGGGCTTCTTGGAGGACTCGTCGTGCTCTCGGTGTCGCTCCCGCTCGCGCTTGGAACGGCGTTGCCGACCCTCTCCGATGGTCAGGCCGGGGCGCTGCCATTCGACTCAGACACGGTGTTCTCCTGGTTGAGCCGGTACGGCTCGTGGATCCTCCTCGGCGTCGGCCTGGTGTT
>CAYHCN010000279.1:0-3178 GCA_964354945.1 uncultured Eubacteriales bacterium | reverse complement strand
CGCTCGACGCCCTTGGAGCAGCGGCTGCCCCACCCGTCGATGACCTCGCCGTCCTTGAGCGCCAGCACGACTTCGCAGTCGTTGGGACATCCGCCGCACTCGTCGCCAAAGGTCTCGAACTGGATCTCTGTGGCGTTGAAGTCGAACTCGGCGCGCTTCTCGGATTCTCGCGCGATGATCGCGACGCCGATGCAGCCCATGAGGTGACCGACCTCGTCGACGACGA
This sequence comes from uncultured Eubacteriales bacterium, assembly GCA_964354945.1. Taxonomy (GTDB): domain Bacteria; phylum Actinomycetota; class Coriobacteriia; order Anaerosomatales; family CAVXGS01; genus CAVXGS01. The sequence goes on along the minus strand of CAYHCN010000279.1, from coordinate 2,952 downwards.
CGGGCATGCCGAGGATCTGCTCGAACGAGCGGACCACGCCGACGTTCTTGGACACGCCGCCCTGGAACACGACGGGCGAGAGGATCTCCTTGCCCTTACCCACGTTGTTCAGGTAGTTGTTCACGATCGCGTTGCACAGCCCCGCGATGATGTCTTCCGGCTTGTAGCCGATCTGCGCCTTGTGCACGAGGTCGCTCTCGGCGAAGACGGTACAACGCCCCGCGATCTTGGTCGGCCGCTTCGAGCGCAGCGCGTAGTCGCCGAACTCCTCGACGGGAATGCCGAGGCGACGCGACTGCGAGGACAGGAACGAGCCGGTCCCCGCCGCGCACAGCGTGTTCATCGCGTAGTCCACGGGAATGCCGTCACGCAGGATGATGATCTTGGAGTCCTGGCCGCCGATCTCGAGGATCGTCCGCGCGTCGCGGTGGTACGAGAGCGTCCCCATGGCGTGCGCGGTGATCTCATTCTTCACGACCTGGGCGCCGAGCATGACGCCGATAAGCTCGCGCGCCGAGCCGGTGGTGCCCACCGAGACGACCCGGACGTCCTCATCCCCGACCGCCTTGCGCGCTTCGAGCTGCGCCTCGACGGCCTCGAGCACCCGGCGCACCGCGCCGATGGGGTTACCCTCGGTCCACAGGTAGGTCGACGCGAAGATCTCGCCGTCGTCGCCGATGATGGCGGCCTTGGTCGAGATCGAGCCGATGTCGACGCCGAGATAGGCGTCACGCATACGCCCGCTCCTTCCTGCGCATGCTGAGCATGTCGCAGAACGCTTCGATCCGCGTCAGAACGCCCGTCTCGGACGTCTGCGCGTCGTAGGACATGAACAAGATCGGGAACGTGTGGTCCCGGGAGATGCGCTGGAGCGCCGACATCGCGGTCACCTCAGGCATGCAGCCGAACGGCTTGAGGTGGACGATGCCGTCGAAGCCGTCGTTCATCAGCTCGAGCGTCTTGGCGACGCTGTCGGTGCCGTCGGCGCCGACGTGGTAGGTGAGGTACGGCGCCGCAGCAGCAACCCGCGCGTCGAGGTTCGCTCGACCGCCGACAGCGTGGTCGATAAGCTCGCTCACGGTGATGAAACGGTGGATCTCGACGCCGCGCTTGGCGAGCTCGCGCTCCACCTGCATGTTCGAGAACGGCTCCATGAGCACATACAGCTCGCCCACGATGCCCACCCGCAGTGGGTTGTCGGGTCGCTCGATGGGCAGGGCCTCGAGTTCGACGACCGCGGCATCGTGCAGCTCGCGGACCTCGTCGAGCGTGTTCGCCTCGGCAATCCGGCCGCGGAAGCGCACGAGCAGCTTCTCGTGGCTGCCGGGGATCGTTTCGAACCCAATCTGCTTGCGCACGCGGTCCTCGACGTCGTCGAAGGCGTTGAGCTTCTTCCACGAGAGGTCGACGAGTCGCGCGACCTCCTTCTTCGGCACCTTCACGCCGTTGCGGTAGAGGAACTTCACGATGTCCTTGGTGTCGAGCGACGTCGCGAGCTGGATGAAGTCGAAGTCGTAGCCGAGATCCTCGAGGATCGTGCGTTGGATCTCGCCGTAATACCCGAAACGGCAGCCGCCGCCCGCCTGAATGAGGATGTTCGCGCCGGCTTCGAGGGACTCGATGAAGTTGCCGAGGTTGTACTTGAACGGCACGCACACGAACTCGGGGCTGTGCTTCGCCCCGATCTCCAGAGTGCGACGCGTGATGGGCGGGGCGACGAGCACCTCGGCACCGATGATCTCGGCGAGGGGCGGCAGGAGCCACGCGTAGTGGCCCATGTGCGGGAAGCTCACCACCGGCTTTTCGAAGCGGCCCTTGCCGCCGAGAATCGCCATCGCCTAGGCCACCTGCCCTGCGCGAGCACTGCCCGGGCCGCCGGCTGCGGCGCCCAGACGCTGCTTGCGGTTCATCCGGATGATATCGACGAAGCTCTCCATGCGCGTGCGCAGGCCACCCTCGCCGGTGTGCTCGTCGAGTATCACCGAGACGACGGGGACTTCCTTCACCGTGCGGATGGCCAGTTCGGTGGCGAGCGAGTCGGGACCGCAGGGGAACGCGATGAGGAACACCATGCCGTCGACTTTGTCGCGATACTCCTCGACCGCACCGAGGATGCGCAGGTTGTTGGTCCAGTACAGGTGCGGCGACCACCGCTTGGCTCGGCGGGCCGCCGACCGCTCGCTCACGTACTCAGAGACGATGACCTCGGCGCCCTGTTCCTCGAGCATCTTGATGATGGGCATGCCGGTCTGCTCGTCGAACAGGTTGTACGGATGACCCGACACGAGGATCCGCGGCTTCTCGCCCCGCCCCGCCGAGACCACTGCACGCTGTCCGGCGATGTTGCGGCGCTCCTCGGCAGACTGCGCGAGGACCGCTCGGGACACGGCGAGCGCCGACTCGGTCTTCGAGTGACCGAGCGAGCGCGCGAGATCGTAGAGCGCGCGGCGCTCGGTAGTCGGATCCATCGTCTCGCCGATTGCGTCGACGTTGTAGATGACCAGCGGGATGTCGGGCAGCGCGTTGCGGGTGATGTCGTAGATCCCCCACAGCTTCACGCACTCCTTCTCGCCCTTGTGGGTCGAGACGTAGCGCGGAACAAGCACGGCGTCGCAGCGGCCCTTCAGCCACGTGACGTGCCCGAGGTGCAGTTTCACCGCGAGGCAGGTCTCGTCGACGGCGAGCGAGCAACCCCTGTCGACCATCGCCCGATTCGTGGCAGGGCTCACGACGATCTCGTGGCCCAGGGCAGCGAACAGCGTCTCCCACAGCACGCGGTTGCGGTGGTAGAGGAGGGAGCGCGGAATGCCGATGCGGATGCTCTCGGCCAATGGGTGCCCCTTCGATTCGGTGCAACACCTCAGGGCTTCCAGGCCCCTGGGCGTCGTTCGTGCTTCAGCTACAAGGTCGCTCTCGGCGCTTGCGACCGAGCGTTCGGAGATTATAGCCGAA
>CAYHCN010000278.1:0-3180 GCA_964354945.1 uncultured Eubacteriales bacterium | reverse complement strand
GTGGGTCGCAGCCGCAGTCGCGTGCATGGTCGGGCTCGGCGAGCTGGTAGCGCGCGCGATCGGCCCGCTTCCCCCGTGGGTGCCTCCGGTCTCGGCCAGGCTTGTGGTGGGCGTCGCGACGTGGGCGGTCGGCCAGGTCGTGCTCACGCTGGTGCTGCCCGCGGCGCTCGTCTTCTGGTCGGTGTCGCTCGTCGGTCTCGCGGGGCTCTCGGTCATGGTGTGGGGCGCGAGGCGACGCTTCGTGGCCCAGTGCGACCAAGGCGCGATCGCGTCATGGACCCCCGAAGTGGACGCGCTCGCCCTCGCAATGATCTTCCGCGCGAGCACGGAGGCGACCGACTGGCTAACGACAACCGCCACGACCGCGAGCCTGGTGCGCCACTACGACCTCGTGTACCACCTCGCTGCCATCAAGGAGCTGATGTACCGGGGCATCCCCGCTGAGGGCATGCAGGTGCTCTCGGGACTGCCCAGACTCGCATACCACCCCGCATTCGACACGTTCTCAGCCCAACTCATCTCCGGAACGGGCGTTCCGGTCGAGGCCGCCCTATTCCGCCTGGTGCTACCACTCGTGGCGGTGGCGTTCCTTGCCTCGATCGGCGTGATGTCGGCGCTTCTAGCGCGGCGGTTCGAGGGCGCCCTGATCGGGGTTTCGGTGCTGCTCGTCCCCTTCGTCCTGTGGCGACTCGATCCCGGGCAGCTCGCCTCCGTTGGCGCCCTCGGTCGTGACGCCGCCCGATTCTTCATGAACAACCCGCCTGCCGCACTTGCGCTGCCGCTTCTGGCCACTTCTGTGCTCGCTACGACTCTTGCCGAGGACCGGCGCTCACGAGCCGCGGCACCGCTTGCGATAGCAGGCGTGTTTGCCACGGCGCTTCTGGCGACCAAGGCCAACACGGCGATCGCCTTCGTCCCCGCTTTCGCCGTGGTCGTCACAGTCGGGTGGCTCCGGAAGCGTTGGCTACTCCGCGACGCCCTTTGGGCCGCGGCGGGGTGTGCCGCTGTGCTTCCGGCGAGCCTCGTGCTGGTCTCCGGTGGCAGTCGTGCGGTTGGCGTGCAGCTCGGCGCCTTCGTCGCCTACCTTGAGCGCCACTCGGCTGCCCTCACGGCGCCGGTTCTGCGGTCGGTGGCGGACGCCCTAGCAGGCCGGGGCGTGGTGGCTGACGCCGCATATCTCGCGGCGTACTTGATCGTGGACGTCGCGGTGTTCACGATCCCCGCTGCGGTGGTGTGGCTCGTCGTTTGGCTCAGGGCTCGGCGCGGGAACCGCATCGAGACGGGAGCCTCCGCCGCTGAGGCCGAGACGCACGTCGACACCGGGTGGCCTCGCACCGGCCCCTCCCCGGTGGTGGCCCAACTCCTGATGATCTTCGCGGGCCTGTCGTTCATCGTCGGCATGACGCTGACGCAGCGGGGCGTTCCAGGCTTCGGCGCGTGGAACATCGCGGCCCACTCTGTGGCGAATCTGCTGTGGGTTTCGGCGGTCTTGCTCGCGGCGGGCATCGCGACGCTGCTGTTCCGGCAGCCGAGAATCAAGCCGGGAGTCGCCGCCGCCCTTCTACTCGTTGTCGGGCTGTGCTGCGCGATGGGGTCTGTCGGCTTCGTCACGCTGTACGGTGCGTGGTGGCATCGCGCCAGCCGGCAGTTCTTCACCGTCGCATCTCGGCTCGACACGACGACTCCGAAGGACGCGGTCGTGGCACAGCACTACGACAACGAGGTGATCCAGTGGGTGTCAGGCTTCGGCGGACGTCGCACCCCCCTCGAGAGAGCCGGTACGAGGCGGCTTGATTTCCCCGACGAGGTGAGGCGTCGTCAGCGACTGCTGGAGGAGCTCTATGAGGCGCCCTCACCCGCGCTCGCACTGTCTGCGGCCCGCTCCCTGAAGGTCGACTTCGCGATCGTCGACGAGCGAGACGGTGGGCGCGTGCTTCGCGCGGGTCCGGTCGTCGACCGCTCGGGTGTATGGGTGCTGGTCGATCTGCGCGAGTGACGGCAGGCCGGCTACGGGGCCTCTGGCTTCTCGGCGATGAAGAGCTGGAACGGGAGAATCGGCTGCAGGAAGCCGACGCCCTCCAGCACGTGCTCGGATGCAACGCCGAAGCGCGTGTTGCGGACGATCGGCGGCCAGAAGCCGAAGCGCTCGAAGCGAAAGCCAACGAGGCCGGCACGTGCAGCCGCATCCGCGATCACGGTCGGACGCATGCGAACGATGCCCCTGTCGCCGGCCCACGTCATGCCCGGCGTGACGAGGATCTGCGCGTAGTACAGGACGTTGGCGGGGTTGGGTTCGACGAAGACGGCCCTGCCGCCAGGCTTCAGGCAGGCACGCGCGCCTTCGAGCACGGCTGCGGGGTCGTGTACGTGGTGGAGCATGAAGAAGCCGACGACGGCGTCGAAGCGGCCGAGCAGCTCGGCGGGTGGCTTCGATGCATCCGCACAGTGCGTGCGTGCGCGCAGGGTCTCGGGTGCGCGCTCGACGAGAGCGGCCAGTAGATTCGGGGAGAGATCGAGTACCTCGAGACGGGGAAGCTTGTCTGCCATCAGCAGGGAGTAGCGGCCCATCCCAGCACCGATCTCGAGTACCGCGGAGTCGGCGCTGGCCTCCGCAGCCTCGAGGACGCGGTCGATTTGGCTGCGCACGTATCCGGTCGCCTCGTGCGGATTCATGTTCGGATGCTCGGTGCGCCTGTAGTACTCGACCTGGGCGCTGTTGTGCGCGTCGCGCGCTGCGGCAAGCCCCGTACCGAGCAGCCGCCACCGCGCCACGCCGGCAAGCGCCGACATCCCTGTGCGCAGGCGCATCCCCCCTGTGTACGCGGATGTGCCTTCGGCGCGCACGCTCCGCTCGACGGGAGTGCTCGTCACGGGCAGGCCGAGCAGCGCCGCCATGCCGGGAACGAAGGGCCGGTTCGTCTCGAACCGCGCAATGGCGTCCGCGGCCTCGCGATCGAGTGCGAGGAAGGCGCCGCCGTCGGGGGGCATGCCCGCGACCGACGCGATGAGCGACTTGAAGACGCGGGACGACAGGTGTCGATGTGCCGCTTGGTAGCGGCCGCGCCGTCCGGCGTACACCACCGACGCGGCTTCAAGCTTCGACAGGAGGTGGGGAATCGCCTCGGGCGGGTCTTGGAGGTCGGCGTCGAGCGTGACGACAGCCGATCCTCGGGACTCGCG
>CAYHCN010000277.1:0-3192 GCA_964354945.1 uncultured Eubacteriales bacterium | reverse complement strand
ACCTCGGTCGCCGAGTTCGCCGGCATCGCCGCCGCGCTTCAGCTGTTCGGCGTCTCGAAGTACGTCTCGGTGCCCATCGCCGCGGTCTCGGTGTGGCTGCTGGTGGTACGAGGCAGCTACCGCCGAGTCGAGAAGATCCTGCTCGTGATGTCGCTCGTGTTCCTGGCCTATCCCCTCTCGGCGATCGCCTCGAAGCCGGACTGGGCCGCGGTCGCCAAGGCCACCGTCATCCCCCAGTTCATCCCGACAGCGAGTTTCGCGCTGCTAGTCATCGCGACCATCGGCACCACCATCGCCCCGTGGATGCAGTTCTTCGTTCAGAGCAACATCGTGGACAAGGGCGTCACCGCGAAGGACCTCGCCCTGCAGCGCATCGACGTCATCGGTGGAGCGGTGTCGGCCAACATCGTCGCGTGGTTCATCATCGTGACCACCGGCACCGTGCTCTATCCGCTCGGTATCACGATCACCGGCGGCGAGCAGGCTGCTGCTGCCCTCGCGCCCATCGCGGGTCAGTACGCGAGCGTGCTGTTCGCGGTCGGGCTGCTCGGCGCATCGCTCCTCGCCGCGTGCGTGCTCCCGCTCACCGCGAGCTACGCGATCACCGAGGCGTTCGGATGGGAGCGCGGCATCGACCGCACGTGGTCCGAGGCACCCGCGTTCAACGCGATCTACACCTTCGTCATCGTGTTCGGCGCGGTGCTCGTGCTCATCCCCGGCGCTCCGCTGTTCACGATCATGATCTTGTCCCAGGCGGTGAACGGCGTGCTCCTGCCGTTCCTGATGGTCTTCATGATCCTCATCATCAACGACCGCCGGATCATGGGCCGCTACGTGAATGGCCGCTGGTTCAACATCATCGCGTGGGTCACGGTGGTCGTCGTCATCGCCCTGACCGTCGCGCTGCTCGTGCTTCAAGGTGCGCAGGCGCTCGGCCTCGTATCGGGATAGGCTTGGCTCGTGCCCTCCACCCCCGACATCCCCGCCGAGAACCCCGCCGACGCCAAGAAGGCGTGTCGCGACGCGGGTCGCGCTATTCGCTGTGCGCTCGACCCCCGGGCCTGCCGAGAAGCCGCCTACGCCCTCGCCGGTCGGCTCCTCGCGCTCCCCGAGCTCGCCGAGGCCGACCTCGTGCTCGTCTATTCGGCGACCGCCGAGGAGATCTCGATGCTGCCCGCGGTGAACGCCCTGCGCGAGCGCGGTGTTGGCATCGCGTACCCTAGGATCGAGGAGCGCGGCGTGCTCGCGGTGCATCTCGTCGAAGACGAAGCCGACCTCGTCGTGGGCCCGATGGGGATCCGAGAGCCCTCGGCAGCCGCGCCCCGCCCCGAGATCACCGACCTCGACGTCGTCCTGGTACCGGGGATCGCCTTCGACGAGGGCGGCGTTCGCGTGGGCTTCGGCGGGGGATTCTACGACCGGCTACTCCCGCTCATCCCGCAGGCAGCGCGAATCGGCATCGCCTACGACGAGCAGATCGCCGAGCCGCTCCCGCTCGAGCCGCACGACGTGGTGATGGACCTCGTGGTGACGCCGACGCGGGCGATGCGGGTGGGTTCTCGGAAGCGGTAGCAGACCTGAGGCACCGTCAGCGGAAGGGCACCGCTCGCTAGCGGGACATCGCGGCGAGCTGGTCGAGCGTCACGAATCGGTACCCCTTCTTGCGCAGGTCCTTGATGATGTACGGCAGAGCGGCCACGGTCTGAGCGCGGTTGCCGCCCCCGTCGTGCATCAGGATGATCGAGCCCGGGCGCACGTTGTACACCACGTTGCGGACGATCTTCTTCACCCCGGGCCGCGTCCAATCCTGCGAGTCGACGGTCCACCCGGCGACACGAAGCCTGCCGCTGCGAACCTGCCTCAGCACCTCGGTGTCGGTGAGCCCGTAGGGCGAGCGGAACCACCGCTGCTCGGTACGCGTGATCTGGCCCACTCGCCGAGACCCCATGACGACCTCGCGACGCACGGCCTTTCGCGATAGCGTGTTGAGCTGCTTGTGGCTGAACGAGTGACTGCCCACGAGCATGCCTGCCTTGGCGACCTTACGCGCGATGACCGGTCGCTTCGTCGCGGTGACCCCGACCATGAAGAAGGTGGCCGGGACCTTCTGGTTCTGCAGGATGCTCACGATCTTGAGCGTCGAGCTCGGCCACGGGCCATCGTCGAAGGTCAGTGCGACGACCTTCTTGCCCTGTGGTGGCGAGCGCCGGGCGATGACCGCTGCCCTCGCAGGCGTGACGACCGAGCTCTCGACGATGCTGCCAGAGTACTCGCCCTTCACCACGCGCCGTAACCCCGGGTCGCCTTCCCGCGTCACGACCATGATGGGCCCCCTGCCGATGTAGCGGGTCGTCGGGGGGATGGCCTCGGTCGCGACGACCGCGCGTTCGGTGACGTCCTGGCCGCGCGTGCTCATGAGGATGTCGCCGTCGTACACCGGCTGGTTCGGCGAGGTCAGCTTCCCGTTTCGTGCAATCGATGGCTCCCCACCTTTGCCCGCCATCGCGACACCGCCGCCTACAGAAAGTACGTCTCCGCGGGCTGCGCTGAGGTAGCCGAGACGGATCACGTCGGAGACCGAACTGCCCGACGGAACGTGGGCGACCTTGCCGTCCACGTTGAGGGTCACCTGATGAGGCAGAGCTGCCCACGCGGCGGCGATGAGCCCCAGAACGATGATGCAGGTCAGGGCGATCAAGGACGCGATGATCAGCGTCCGGCGTTCCGCTCGGCTGATGTGAGTGGCCGAGATATGGCTTGTGTGACCTGGGGACATGCTAACCGCCGTGCAACAGACGTACCACGATGGGGTGCGCCAGCTCGAACAGCACCGTCCGCTGCATCCGGACCATGGAGTCCGGCGTACCTGCTGCGGGGTACACGATGTCGTACCGAAGCAGTGAGTCGTCGGCGAACACGGGGAGATCGTCAGGCAGACCGAAGGGGCAGACGCCCCCGATCGCGTAGCCGGTCGCCTCGCGTACCTCGTCGGCTTTGGCCATACGCGCTCGGGCGCCCCCCGCGCATTCGGCGATCGCTTCGAGATCGGCGCGCTGGTCTCCGGCTACCAGCGCCACCGCCACCTTCGCGTCGTCAACGACGAAGACGAGCGTCTTCACGATCTGACCCAGTTCGCAGCCCATCCGGTCGGCCGCCTGCTGTGCGGTCTTGGTGGAGTGGGGCTCGAACTCG
>CAYHCN010000276.1:0-3198 GCA_964354945.1 uncultured Eubacteriales bacterium | reverse complement strand
CGACGTCGTGCTCGCCACCCGTGCCGAGCCCGCGCAGTTCCAGGCCGTGGCCCGCATCGCCGAGGATGCCCGCTACAACGAGCAGGCCCGGCTGATCGTGGTCGACCGCCGGGCCGAACGCCCGTCGGAAGGGCACATCGTCGTCGCCAGCGCGGGTACCGCCGACGTCCCGGTCGCCGAAGAGGCCGCGCTGTGCGCCGAGATCATGGGCAACCGCGTCACGCGGCTCTACGACGTGGGCGTAGCGGGGGTGCACCGGGTCCTCGCGCACCGGGAGACGCTTCGGGATGCCCGCGTGCTGGTCGCCGTGGCGGGCATGGAGGGCGCGCTGCCCTCGCTCGTCGCGGGACTGGTAGACGTACCGGTGGTCGCCGTCCCAACGAGTATTGGGTACGGCGCGCACTTCGGAGGCGTGGCGCCCCTGCTCACGATGCTCAACTCGTGCGCTGGCGGCATCGGCGTGGTCAACATCGACAACGGCTTCGGCGCCGCGGTGCTCGCGTCGCGCATCAACCGCCCGACGTGGTTCGACAACGCGGGCGCGTCTGGGGCAAACAGCACCGAGCAGCCCGCGCAGGACGCCGAGTGATCGCCTACCTCGACTGCTCCACCGGCGTGTCGGGAGACAAGTTCCTCGGCGCGCTGCTGGATGCAGGAAGCGCCGACGACCGCTTCACCCAGGAGCACCTGCAGGACCTGCTGGCCCGGCTCGCCCCGGAAGCCCGAGTCACCGTCTCGCGGGTCCGATCGTGCGGAGTCGCAGCGGTGGGGCTGAGCGTTGAGATGACCGGCGATTCACCCTCGCGCACGTGGCGCTCGATCCGGCAGCTTCTCGAGGTCGCTGACCTCGCACCCCGCGTGCGCGTCGCCTCCGTGGCCGTGTTCGAGCGCCTCGCCGAGGCGGAAGCCGCGGTCCACGGCACTCCCGTCGACGACGTGCACTTCCACGAGGTCGGAGCGGTCGACAGCCTGCTCGACGTGGTCGGCGTGTGTGCCGCACTCGACGCACTCGGCATCGACCGGCTGGTCGCCTCACCCGTCGCGACCGGATGGGGCACCGTTGATACCTCGCACGGGACCCTCGGCATTCCCGCGCCCGCAACCAGCGGGCTGCTGATCGGCGTGCCCGTCGTGCCGGGGCCGCCGCGCCCCATCGGGGGATCGCCCGGCGAGCTCACCACGCCCACGGGCGCGGCGCTGCTCGTGGGGCTCGGCGCGGAGTTTGGTGCGTGCCCAGCAATGGTGCCGGAGGCGGTCGGCTACGGCGCCGGGACTCGCGACATCGGCTCACCCAACGTCTGCCGGGTCACGCTGGGTCGGGCGAGTGCGCCGGCAGCCGACCTCGCCCAGGCGCCCGTGACCCTCCTCGAGACGAATCTCGACCACCTCTCGCCCGAGCAGACGGCCTTCGCCGCCGAGCAGCTGCTCGCTGAGGGGGCGCTCGACGTTTGGCTCACTCCGATCGTGATGAAGAAGGGCCGCTCGGCGGTGGTGCTCTCGGCACTGACAGCGCCGGACGACGCGGAGCGCACGGCGGAGCGGATCGTGGCGCTGACGGGGACCCTCGGCGTGCGTCGAACCGAGCTCGACCGGTTCGAGGCCGAGCGCGAGATCCGCGAGGTCGCGACGCCGTGGGGTGTAGCGAAGGTCAAGGTGGGGGCGACAGGCTCGTCGCACCGTATCCGCCCTGAGCACGACGACGTGGTCCGCATCGCCCGCGAGCAGGCTCTGCCATACGCTGCGGTGCGCGACGAGGTCGCGCGGCTCGCCGAAGCCGACCTCGACTGAGCCGGCCGGACGCGCGCCTACTCGGCGACACGCCAGACGTCGTTCTCGGCGGCGAGGAAGCCCTCGTCGGCGAGCACATTGAGCAGCCGGTCCGCCTCGGCGGGTTCGATGCCGACATCGGCGGCAAGTTCCTCGACGGGGGCGGAGCCGGCACGCATGACGGCCCGCAGCAACCGAGCACGCTTCTGGCGCTGCGACCCCTCGAACTGCGACTGCCGGACATGATGCGCCGATCGGCGCGAGGGATTGGGGACCGTGCGCTTCAGCCAGGCACCGTAGTCGAGCAACGCGTAGTACCACTCCCGAGGAGACACGCCGTCGGTGGCAGCGTCTGCCACGGTCGCCGCGACGAGCGGCACGATCTCGCGGTCGCGGACGCCCTCGGCATCGGCGAACAGCTCGTGGAGGAATACGGCGCGCACGTTGGTCTCGAGGTAGACCGCCGGCTGCCCGAACGCGAACGCGAGAACGCCAGCTGCTGTGGCGGGGCCAATGCCCGGAAGGGCGAGAAGTGCCGCCTCGTTGGGGGGGAGGTGTCCGGCGAGATGCTCGGCCACGTCCTCGGCGGTGCGCTTGAGCGAAACCGCGCGGCGGTTGTAGCCGAGCCCCTCCCACTCTTCGAGCACCTCGACGAGCGGGGCGGCGGCCAGTGCGTCGAGCGTGGGGAACCGCTCGAGCCACCGCTCGTAGCGCGGGACCACCCGGGGCACCTGCGTCTGCTGGAGCATCACTTCGGACAGCAGGATCGCGTAGGGGTCGCGCGTGCGTCGCCACGGCAGATCGCGGTACAGCTCCCGCCCTCGCTCCAGCACGAGGCGACGGAAAGCGATGGTATCGGACGTGTCGGCCATCGGCACCTCTCGCGTCCCGGCGGTCCGCTGCCTCAGATGAGGCTCCGCGAGTCTACTCGCCGTCGAGAGCCTTGATGACCAGTTCGAGCAGCTGCGTGCGCTCGGCTGCGTCGAGATGCTTCAGGGCGCTGTCGACCTGCTCGCGGTACTGCTTTCGGAGCGACGCCAACGTGTGGAGACCTTTCTCGGTGATGGCGACCCGCACCACTCGGCGGTCGGATTCGGCCCGCACGCGTCGAACGTAGTCGCCACGCTCGAGGCGGTCGACAAGGCCCGTGACGTTCGCCTGCGAGGTCTCCAGCGCCCGTGCGATCTCGCTCATGCGAACCGGATCGTGCTGCGTGAGCACGAGCACCCAGAACTGCTGGCGGTGAAGTCCTGCGACCGACTCGCCCTGGCGCATGCCCTGAACGATGGTTGCCCACAGTCGGCGCAACCCGACGGCGAGCGCCTCGGTCTCGTCGCCCGCAGCCCCGGCCTGCGCGGCGATCAAGCTGAGCGGATCCTTCGACATGGGTCCCCCTGAGGTTCACGGCAATCCTTAATACCGCGAAACGTT
>CAYHCN010000275.1:0-3211 GCA_964354945.1 uncultured Eubacteriales bacterium | reverse complement strand
TCATCGACAGCACGAAGGCGGGCCTGGACTCAGGCGAAGTCCTCGGCGACGCACCGAACGGCATCCCCATCTGCAACGACCTGGCCGAGGCAATCGCGCTCGCTGGCCACGTTCCCGACTTCTTCATCTTCGGAAAAGCACCCTCCAGCGGCATGCTCTCGCCGGTCGAGCGTCGCTTGGTCCTCGAGGCGATGTCGCTCGGGATGAACGTCGTGAACGGCCTGCACGAGTTCCTGAACGACGATCCCGAATTCGCTGCGGCAGCCGCCGCGCACAAAGTGACTATCCTCGACGTGCGACGTCCGCGCGACAAGAAGAACCTCCGCATGTTCTCCGGCCACATCTCCACGGTGTCCTGCCCGCGCATCGCGGTGCTCGGCACCGACAGCGCGATCGGGAAGCGCACGACTGCCGAGATCCTCGTGCGAACGCTGAGAGCTCGCGGCATCGCGGCGGTGCTCGTGGGGACCGGACAGACCGCGCTCATCCAGGGTGCCCGGTATGGGGTGGCGATCGATGCCATCCCCTGCCAGTTCTGCTCCGGCGAGGTGGAAGCGGCGGTGGTCGAAGCGTTCGAAGGCGAGCATCCCGACGTCATCGTCATCGAAGGACAGGGTGCCCTGAGTCACCCAGCCTATCTCAGCTCGGCGTTCATCCTGAGAGGCAGTCGGCCCCACGCGGTGATCTTGCAGCACGCACCGGCACGCCGGTGGCTGGGCGACTTCCCCGATCTGCCGATGCCCACGGCCGAGAGTGAGATCGACCTCATCCAGACGTTCGCCGACACCAAGGTCATTGGCATGACCATCAATCACGAGGGCATGACCGACGCCGAGGTGACCCAGGCTATCAAGCTGTACGAGCGCGAGCTCGCAGTGCCCGTCACCGACGCGCTCACGCGATCGCCCGAACGCCTGCTCGACATGGTCATCGGCGCGTTCCCCGAACTCAGGCGGAAGCTTCTGACCGCCGTCGGCTAGTCGGTGACCGCTGAGAGCTAGCTGAGGGGCAGCTGGCCTCGAAGGAAGTCGTACGCGTTGGCGAACGCGAACTTGTCGGCGAGGGTCGATCCGTAGCTTCTGCCGACCGCCTCCACCAGGCCGGCCAGACCTGCAGGGTCTCCCAGCTCGCCCATGTCGGCAACCCCCCAGTCGCTGCCGATGGATACTGCGTCCTCGCCCGCAAGCGTCGCGATACGGTCGATGTGGCGCAGCGCCTCGTCGATCGATCCCTGTCGACCCAGGAATTCCGGGAAGAACGCTAGCCCGACAAGACCGCCGTGTCTGCCGAGGGCTTCCAGCTGCCGGTCGGACAGACCCCTCGGGTGGTCGACGATTCCTCGGCAGAAGGTGTGCGTGACAAGCACCGGTGGCGCGTAGATGCCGAGGGCCTCGTAGAACCCCGCGTCGTTGAGATGCGCGAGATCGAGGAAGAGCGGGCTACCGGCGAGCGCGACAAGAAGGCGGCGCCCCGCCGGCTTCAGCGGGGCCGCGGGGTCCTGGTAGCAGCTGAAGCCGTACTCGGTCTCGTAGTTCCACGTCAGAGACAGGCTCCGTAGCGAGTGCTCCTCCCACAGCAGGGCAAGCGTCTCGGGTTCGATGGCCGGGAGGTGGAAGCCCTCCGAGTGTGGAAGCACGCCGGTCCTTCGATCCTCGGCATGCAGGTCCTCGACGGTCGTGATGAGCCGCAACGAAGAGCTGTGGGACGACAGGAGCTCGCCGAGGGCCTCGAGCTGGCTGAGAAGCGAGGCGTCAGGCGTGTGCGGGTAGATCGACGACCAGACTGCGGCGGCGTGCGATGACCCGGTCAGGTAGCTCGAGCCATAGTCCGGGAACCCGCCGTCGAGCAGCCCGACGCCCGCCAGCATGTCTTGGTGCAGGTCGATGAAGCCTGCCTTTTGAATCGCGTCGTCAGCACGCAAGGTAGCCCTGTCCCGTCTCTCGGCTGCAGCCTTGCGCCACGCCCAGCGAAAAGGGTTCCACCACTGAGTCCACGGGGTCGACGGACATTCGACGCCCTGCCCTCCGAAGGTCAAGGGGACTCGTGCTTCAGCCGATTCTCTTGCTAGATGCAAGGGAGGGGTGCACCAGGTGGGCGCTGACGTTCTCTCTATGGATACCGATCTCCCCCAGGGAGAGCGCGGGCGCGTTCGCGTGCTTTTCCGTGGAGCGACCGGCGCGGCCCTTGCCGCGATGGTGACGTTCATCCTGCTGCGGATGCAGCTCTACCGCCTGCCGCTTTCCACAGCAACCTCTGCGGCCCTGTCGGCCGTGCTCTTCGTACTCTTCGCGCTGGCCGCACCCGCGGCATGCGTTGTCGCAACCCGCGTGGCGCCCCGTCACGAGCGGACGGGGTGGGTGTTCCTCGCTCTCGGATGCGCATTGATGGCATCGGGCGACGCGGTGTCCCTGGCCACCGGGGGTTCGGACGCGCTGGGAGCCGCTCCCACCGCGCCCGCCGCGAGCTTCGTGTGGATCAGCTCCTACGTCGCCTTCTTCGTGGCCGCTCTGGGATTCCTCGATCCCGTCCCGGCGATGGCGCTGAGCCGACTGCGCCGGCTTGTCGACATCGCTCTCATCGTCCTCCTCGCGGCAGCGGTCGTGTTCTCGGCTGCGCTCTTCCCCGTCTACGGCCTCAGTCCCGAGCGCACGCTTGCGTCCGGGCTGCTGAGCTACGCGTCATTGGTGCTGAGCATCAGCCTGCTGGTTGTCGTGACGGCTTCCCGACCGCGGCTTCGCCTGTGGCACATCCCGTTGCTCGTCGCGACCCTCGCGCTCATCGCTGGGAGCCTGGGGGACACGCTGTTCCCGTGGGCCGAACGCGAGCTGATCAGCGGAGGACTCGCTCAGGTCATGGACCTGCCGTGGCTCATCGCGTACGCGATGTTCACGCTTGCGGCGATCGTTCGCATTCGGCAGCGACACGTCGCCCTGCGCCTACAAGAGGTGCAGATCGCTCGCGGGCCGATGTGGTCGAGCATCGCCATGATGAGCGCAACGTTCCTTGCCCTGCCTGCCTTCGTCTACTTGGGCGTTTCGTGGCGCGGAGACCCGCTTGGCTCCAGGGTCTTCATCGGCCTTGCGTGGCTATTGGGTCTCGTCGCGATCGGGAGAAACGTGGTGCTCACGCTCGAGAACTCCTCGTTGCGACAGCATTCGCTCGTGGATCCGCTGACCGGGCTTCACAACCACCGGTTCTTCCAGGAACGCCT
>CAYHCN010000274.1:0-3220 GCA_964354945.1 uncultured Eubacteriales bacterium | reverse complement strand
GTGAACCACAGGCCGAGGACGTTGTGTCCGTAGAACCAGCCCCAGATGGCGTCGTTGAGGCCGGTCAGCGCGCCCGGGTTGTTGACGATGCCGGTGAGCGTCCACGCGGCCGGCGGCCCCCACACCACGTTCCCTACCGCGTAGACGATGGGGAACCAGATGAGCGAGCCCATGATGTACCACAGCGACACGTAGAGGCTCTTCTCCTCGCGCCTCGCAATCGTCATGAGGAAGTTGAACGCGGTGACCAGGAGCAGCACCAGCACGCCGACGTCGATCGGCCACGCCAGCTCGGCATACTCGCGCGCCTGCGTCCACCCGACGAGCAGCCCTGCGAGGCCGATCGTTAGCGCGATGTTCCACAGCCACATGGTCGCGATGGCGAGGCGCTCGGAGTAGATCTTGGTCCTGGTGAGCCTCGGCAGGACGTAGTACCATCCGCCGATCATCGCCATCGAGAGCCACCCGAAGGCGAGCCCGTTGACGTGCACCTGGCGGATGCGCGGGAACACGAGCCACGGGATGCCCGCCGCGAAGTCGGGCGAGATGAACTCGATGGCCTGGATGAGTCCGAGGGTGATGGCGATGAGCAGCCACACCATCGCCGACAGCATGAAGCCCTTGGCCACGCGGTCCTGATTGGGACGCGCGCCGACGTCCTGGTCCATGGATGCTCCCCGTCTCGCCGTGCGACTGCCGCGGTGGCGACCGCGCAATACGCGGGCGCCCCTCCCGAGATGCATTGTATGGGAACTCCGACCCCACGGGGGCTGCCCCAAGGCCGAATGGGCCCAAACGGGGAAACACTCTTCGGAGGTGGAGCCTCATGGAGCCCTACGCCGACAGAGCCGACGCCGGTCGCAAGCTTGGAGCGCGTTTGCGCGCTGTGGACATTCCCGCGGACGCCGTCGTTCTGGGTATCCCGAGAGGCGGGGTCGTTGTCGCCGCTGAGGTCGCGCGGGAGCTCAGGTTGCCACTTGACGTCGTCGTGCCTGCGAAGGTCGGTGCGCCCGGCAACCCCGAGTACGCGATCGGCGCCGTCGCCCCCGACGGCATCGTGGTGCCCAACCCTGAGGCCGGATACTCCGCCGAGGAGGTCGCGCGGTTCTCGGGGCCTGCGCACGACAAGATCCAGCGGAGCATCGAGAAGTTCCTCGGCGACGTGGAGCCGATGCCGCTGGCGAGGCGCACTGTGGTGATCGTCGATGACGGACTCGCCACCGGGCTGACGGCGCTCGCGGCGGTCGACTACGTGCGGCGCCAAGGCGCGAAGCGGATCATCCTTGCGGTGCCGGTGGCCTCGCGCAGCGCCGTCTCTGCGCTACGCGAGCACGCCGACGAGGTGATCGCGGTCGACGTGCCGGAATCGTTCATGGCGGTGGGGCAGTTCTACCGCCGGTTCGGGCAGACCGAGGACGACGAGGTCGTCGACCTGCTCGAGGCGGCGTCGGCGGAGTGAGCGCGCCGTCCCCGGCGTTCCGGCCCTGATGCGCGACGCCTGTACACTCCTGGTAGTGCACCACACGTGAAGGACAGCCCGGGCGCCCGGCGTCGGCGGCATGACCGAAGCGAGGTATCGCCGCATGGCCGCAGTGAGGCGCTCGACGCGCGGGGGCTCGGATGAAGCGCAGCTAGTGGCGCCCTCAGGCCCCAGCTGCGACCCCGACGAGCCGTTCGTCTACAAGTGGGGCGGACTTATCGTCCTGAGCCTCGCGCTCGCGATCATCCTTATCGACGTCACCCTCCTGAACGTCTCGCTCAAGGCGATCATCGAGGACCTCGACACAGACATCCAGAAGATCCAGTGGGTCATCACCGCATACTCGCTCACGCTCGCCGCGCTCACCATCACCGGTGGTCGCCTCGGTGACCTGTTCGGCCGCAAGCGGATGTTCATGCTGGGTGCCCTGATCTTCGGCATCGGGTCGTTCATCGCGTCGATCGCGCAGAACGTGCCGCAGCTGATCATTGGCGAGTCGATCATCGAGGGAGTCGGCGCGGCGCTCATGCTGCCCGCGACTGCCTCGCTGCTCGTCTCGAAGTTCCGCGGCCGCGACCGCGCTATTGCCTTCGGCGTGTGGGGTGGCGTCGCGGGGGCGTCCACCGCCATCGGCCCACTTCTCGGCGGATGGCTCACCACCAACTACAGCTGGCGATGGGGATTCCGCATCAACGTGTTCGTCGTAGCAATCCTGCTGGCGGGGTCGTTTCTGATCGCCGAGTGCTACGACAGAGAGGAGAAGCCGACGCTCGATGGAATCGGCGTACTGCTCTCGTCGGCCGGCCTGTTCGCGCTCGTGTTCGGCATCATCGAGTCGAGCAGCTACGGCTGGTGGAATGCGAAGAAGCCGTTCACCGAATTCGGGATGACGATGGATTTGAAGGTGTCGATCAGCGCCATCTCGATCGGGATCGGGTTGGTGCTGTTGGCGTTGTTCGTTGTGTGGGAGCGCCACGTCGAGCGCCGAGGACGCACCCCGCTCGTGTCACTCGAACTCTTCGCGAACAGGCAGTTCAGCGCGGGTATGACCACGACGGCGGTCACGAGCATGGGGCAGACAGGCCTGATCTTCTCGATTCCGGTGTTCCTCCAGGCAGTTCAAGGCTACGACGCATTCCACACCGGGCTCGCGCTCGTTCCCTCGTCCATCGCCGCGTTCTTCGCGGCTCCGGCAGGCGCCGCCCTGAGCCAGAAGGTTCCTGCCCGCTACATCATCCAGGGCGGACTCGTCCTGAACGCGATCTCGTACGTAGTTCTGCGGCAGGCCCTCAACATCAATGCGACCGCTGCGGATCTTGCCCCCGGGCTCATCCTCCAGGGAATGGGGCTCGGTCTGGTCCTCGCCCAGATCAACAACGTCACCCTCTCGGCGGTCTCCGTTCAGCAGGCTGGCGAGGCTTCCGGCGTCAACAACACCGGGCGGCAACTCGGGTCGACGCTCGGCACCGCGATCGTCGGCGCTGTGTTGCTCAGCACGATCAGCGCCGGACTGGTCAGCGGGCTGCAGGCAAGCAAGGTCATCCCGCCGCAGTTCAAGGACAAGATCGCCACCTCGGTGTCCGAGCAGAGCTCGGCGGTCGAGTTCGGCGGCGGGGCCGTCGTGGGCGCGAATGTGCCGGCGGCGATCAAGGACGAGATCACAAGGGTGAGTCACGAGTCGATCACCGACGCGAACAAGAAGGTCCTGCTGCTCGGCAGCTTCATCGCGCTGGCCGGCGT
>CAYHCN010000273.1:0-3234 GCA_964354945.1 uncultured Eubacteriales bacterium | reverse complement strand
CGTGTTCCTCGATCGCGGCGAGGCGGGCGATATTGTCTCGGCACGCATCGTGGAGGCGCTGGGCTACGATATGGAAGCGGAGGTGAGCGGGTGAGCGACAACCAGATGACCGCAGCAAACCGGGTGACCCTCGTACGGATCATCCTCATACCGGTATTCCTGCTCGTCCTGCTCACCGACTGGCCCAAGTTGTTCCCCGGCGCCCCGGCCTTCGACCTGCTGCGACCGTGGATCGCTGCGATCGTGTTCATCGTGCTCGCGGCGACCGACAGCGTCGATGGCTACCTCGCCCGCTCGCGCAACGAGGTCACCACGTTCGGCAAGTTCCTCGACCCGCTCGCCGACAAGCTCCTCGTGACCGCCGCGCTTCTCGCGCTGGTCGAACTGCAGGTCCTGCCTGCGTGGATCGCGTTCATCATCTTGGCTCGCGAGTTCATCGTCTCGGGTCTGAGGATGGTCGCCTCGGCGGAGGGCCTCGTCATCGCCGCGTCGTGGTACGGCAAGGTCAAGACAGTCGCCCAGATCGTCGCCATCGTCATGTTCCTGGTGAAGGACAGCGCGGTGATCGCGTCCTTCGGCCCGCAGTTCGAACAGGTCTTCCAGGCCGCATCGTGGCTGGTAATGGGCGCGGCGGTCATGCTCACGATCCTCTCGATGGTCGACTACTTCCGACACGCCTCGAAGGTCATCGTCGGCCCGTGGTCGTCCGGCGGGTCATGAGCGCCCCGACCGCAGCGATCGTCACGGTTGGTACCGAGCTCACCGAGGGCCTGAGGCTCGACACCAACTCCCGCGAGATCGCCGCGGCTCTCTCCGAGCGAGGCTACGACGTTTTCGAGACCGTGAGCGTGGGCGACGACGAGGACTACCTCGCCGACACCATCTCGCGCCTCACGTCTCGACTGGGCTTGGTCGTCGTCACCGGAGGCTTGGGTCCGACCCACGACGACGTGACGAGGGATGCAGCTGCGCGGGCTCTGGGACTGGAACTTGCGCGCGATCCCGAGATCGAGGCGGGGCTGGAGGCGGTGGTTCGCCGCCATCACGACGCCGACGCGCAAACGCAAGTCCTCACCCAGGCCGACGTGCTCGATGGCGCCGAGGTCCTTCCTGCCACCTCGGGGACCGCGCCCGGACAGATCGTGCCCACGCCCGGGGGTCTCCTGGCGCTGCTTCCCGGCCCACCGAAGGAGATGCGGGGTATGCTCCCGCGCGTGCTCGAGCGGGGAGGGGGCAGCCGCCCGGCGGTGCGCGAGCTCGGCGTCGTGGGCCTACCTGAATCCGACGCTCAGGTCATCGCCCAGCGGGTCCTCGGCAAAACGCCGGGCATCCGGCTCACCGTGCTGGCCAGGCTCGGCGATGTCCGAGTCCTGCTGCTCGACCGCGGGGCCGGCGAAGGCGCTCTCGACGAGATGCTCGCCTCGATCTGCCACGACCTCGGCGACGCGTGCTACTCCACGGAGGGCCTGACCCTCGCCGAAGTCGTCGTACGATCTGCAGCTTCGCATCACGTAACGCTTGCCACAGCCGAGTCGTGCACCGGAGGCATGGTCGCCGCGGCTCTTACCGACGTGGCAGGGGCCTCCGACGTCTTCCTCGGCGGCGTAGTCAGCTATAGCAACGCCGCGAAGACGGAGCTGCTCGGCGTGGCCTCGGAGATCATCGACAAACACGGGGCGGTGAGCGCAGAGACGGTCACGTTGATGGGCGCGGGTGCTCAGGAGCGGTTCGGCGCCGACATCGCTGTAGCTGTATCCGGCGTCGCGGGACCTGGTGGCGGAACAGCCGAGAAGCCGGTCGGGACGGTGTGGTTCGACGCTCACGGTCCGTACGGCGCGTGGGACGTCATGCGCACCTATCCTGGCGACCGAGAGACCGTACGGACCCGCTCTACCGTATTCGCGCTCGACCTGATGCGCCGCCAGATCCTCGGCCTTCGCGCGCCGCGGTGACCGGCAGGCGCGGCGTGGGGGAGGTGACCAGTGAACGTACGCTGCTTCATCGCCATCGAGCTGCCTGACGAGCTCCGCGAGCTGTTCTCGCATATCGGGGAGGCCGTGCGGGCCGCCGACGAACGCTGGATCGGCGAGAAATGGGTCCCCCACGACAACCTCCACGTGACGCTGAAGTTCGTCGGCCACATCGCGGAGGACAGCGTCGCCAACCTCGTCGCAGCGTGCATGCGGGAGACCGACGAGCTTCTCGGCTTCGAGCTGGTCGTCGAGTCTGTCCGGGCCGTCCCGGGTCCCGCACGCGCTCGGATGCTGTGGGGGTCGTTCGCCGACCCCAGCGGCGGCTGCGCCGCCCTCGCTGCCGCGGTGGAGCGAGCGGCCATCGAGGTGGGCGCGGAGCCCGAAACGCGCGCGTTCAAGCCCCACGTCACCTTGGTCCGAGCTCGGACGCCGCACGGTATCGCGCCCGACGCCCTCGAGGTGGGGAACGAGCTTCTGAAGGGCCTCCAAAGTGGCGTGTCAGTGTCCGCTGCTACCGTCTTTCGCAGCACGCTGAGCAAGAGCGGGCCGACGTACACGCCACTGGCGATGTGCCCTCTGGGAGGGTAGCTCGGCTTCGTTGACACCGAACATGTGTTCGTGTAGCTTCGAAGCGCCAGCCCCGGTGGAGTCGCCCTTGAGACGAGAGGGAGCATGCAGGCATGAGCACCGAAAAAGAGAAGATGCTCGATGTCACCAAGGAGCAGATCGAACGCAAGTTCGGCAAGGGCTCCATCATGAAGCTCGGCGAGAACGCCGCCAGCGATCAGGTCGCAGCCATCCCGACCGGTTCCCTGGCACTCGATGCGGCACTTGGCATCGGCGGTGTCCCAAGAGGCAGGGTCGTGGAGATCTTCGGCCCCGAGTCCTCCGGCAAGACCACGCTCGCGCTTCAGATCATCGCCGAGGCGCAGGCCATGGGCGGCGTGGCGGCGTTCATCGATGCCGAGCACGCCCTCGACCCCAGCTACGCATCCCGCCTCGGTGTCGACATCCAAGAGATCCTCATCTCCCAGCCCGATACCGGAGAGCAGGGTCTCGAGATTTGCGACATGCTGGTACGAAGTGGCGCCATCGACGTCATCGTCATCGACTCCGTCGCCGCACTCGTCCCTCGAGCAGAGATCGAGGGTGAAATGGGTGATGCGTCCGTCGGCCTCCAGGCGAGGCTGATGAGCCAGGCAATGCGCAAGCTTGCCGGCTCTCTGAGCAGGTCAAACACCACCTGCATCTTCATCAATCA
>CAYHCN010000272.1:0-3257 GCA_964354945.1 uncultured Eubacteriales bacterium | reverse complement strand
AGGACTCGCAGTCGCTGCGCAAGTTCATGACCGACCGCGGCAAGATCAAGCCGCGTCGTGTCACGGGCAATTGCGCCCAGCACCAGCACCAGCTGTCGATCGCCATCAAGCGTGCTCGCGAGATGGCGCTTCTGCCGTACTCGGTGCCGGTCGTCAGTGGCAAGATCGGTCGGGGTAGGGGCTAGAGGCGCTCCGTGACCGTCCGCTCAACATCACCGTTCCAGCTAGCGTTCCTCGCGCTCGCCGCCGCCCTCGGGGTCGCCACGCTCGGCACCTCCGTGTGGTCGTTGGCGAATATGCAGTGGGCGCTCATCGGGCTGCCTGTGGCCGCGGCGGCTGCCTCGGCGCTCGCGTACGGCGGGCGTACCGTGGTCGCTGCCCTCGCACTCGCTGTCGGCGTGGCCGGCGCTGCCCTGCTCAACACGTGGAGCGCGCTGCTGGCGGTCCCCGCAGTGCTCGGCGTACTTGCCGCGATCGTCGGGCTCCGGCGGGTCTCGTACCTGTGGGTCGGAGCCGGGCTCATCGTGCTGTTCACCGTCGCGGGCTTCGGGCTCGACACGGTGCTCGCCACTATCCAGGGCCGCACCCTGGGTCAGGAGATCGTGGCTCAGGGCAAGGCTGCTGCGGCACAAGTCGCTGCCGCAGCCGACCCCCAGACCGCGGCGCAGTTCACCAAGCAGATCGTCGAGCTCTACCGGCAGACGGTCTCGGTGCTGCCCTCGGTGTACTTCCTCAGCGGGACGCTGCTGGCTCTCGCGGTGATCGCGGCCATCACATGGTCCGCGCGCCGCGCTGACGTGCCGGTCAACGTACCCCCGTTCGATCGTGTCGATCTTCCGCCGGTGGTCGTTATCGGTGCGGTCGTGGGCCTGCTGGCCCTCGGCTTCGCGCGGGTCGCCTCGGCGGGTCCGGTATGGACTGCGATCGGCACGAACTTCGTGGCGTGCACGGGCTTCCTGCTTCTGATTCAGGGGCTCGCGGTGTACTCGGCCCTTCTGAAGCGTGCTCACGTGGGCACGCCGGGTAGGGTCGCAGCGTATGTGGTGCTGCTCGTCCTCGACGCATTGCTGAAGATCGTCACGCTCACCGGCCTCGCCGACTTGTGGCTGAACTTCAGAAGGCTGCCGAGAGAGGGTCGGCCCGACCTTCCGCTCAACCCCGCACCCAGTCACGGCGACGACGCGTCGCCGGGCGTGTAGCGCCTCACACGAGAAGGAGAAACGATGAAGGTCATTCTGTTGCAGGAGTTGAAGGGTCGCGGAGGCGAGGGCGACGTCATCGACGTCGCGCGCGGCTTCGCCGTCAACTACTTGCTGCCCCGCAAGATCGCCATCGAGGCGACCTCGGGCAACGTCAAGCAGCTCGGACAGCGCAAGCACAATATCGAGAAGCGTGAGGAGCAGCGCATCGGCGACGCCGGCTCGCTCCAGGCCGCGCTCGACGGCAAGACGGTCACTATCGCGGCCAAGGTCGGCGAGGAGGGCCGTCTGTTCGGCTCGGTCACGTCGCTGATGATCGAGGGCGCCGTCGCCGATCAACTCGGCGTCACGGTCGACCACCGCAAGATCGAGACGCACGGCCACATCAAGGAGGTCGGCCCGCACACGGTCGACATTTCGGTGTACCGCGAGCTCAAGGCGCAGCTCGTCGTCGAGGTCGTGCCCGAGGGCACGGTCCCGACCACGAAGGTCGCCGAGGTCGAGGGCGTCTCCGCCGAGGGCACTTCGTTCGTCGAGGTCGTCGAGGAGACCGCGGACGAGACCGAGGAGGCAGTTGCCGACGAGGCGCTGGCCGAGATCGAGGCTGCCGCCGAGGAGCCGGCTGCCGACGAGGCCGCCGAGTAGCTCGAACGCTCGTCGCATAGAAGCAGGGGCGGCTCCCGTTGCGGAGCCACGACCTGCGGTCCTACAACGCGCCGTCGGAGGCTTCCGGCGGCGTGGTTCGTTGTGCGAACTCGCGCCCTCGCGATTCGGCCGGAATCTGTGGATGGTGGGGACAAGTCGCGAACGCGCAGGTGGGCTCGTCGCGACCGCTGTGGAAACCGCTGCGGGGCGCGGTTGTCGGCGATGTCAGAGCCGAGGACTATGACTCGAGTCGGCTCGGTGCTGTGTCGCATCGAGCCGTGGAGTCCGTCGTCACACGTCTTCGAGGAGCGAAGTTGAGCGAACCGGCAGTCGTTCGTAGCATCCGTCCCGTCTCGGCCGCCGACCGGGTCCCGCCTCACAACAACGAAGCGGAGCAGGCCGTCCTCGGCTCGCTGTTCCTCTCGGCTGATGCCGCCGAGGCGGTCTTCGCCATTCTTCACGCCGAGGACTTCTACCGTCCGGCCCACCAGCGCGTCTACCGCGCGATGGTGGAGCTCTACGAGCACAACCAGCCCATCGACCACCTCTCGGTTGCCGACAAGCTCGAGTCGATGGGTGAACTGGAGGCCGCCGGCGGCAAGGCGTATCTGATCGACGTGACGTCGGTCGTTCCCACCGCCGCCCACGTCATGCGCTACACGGAGATCGTGAAGCGCACGTCGATGCTGCGGGGGCTCATCACTGCAGCGACGCAGATCGTTGCGCTCGGCTACGAGGCCCCCGATGACGTCGACGAGATCGTCGAGGAATCCGAGCGCCTGCTGTTCAACGTGACCAACAAGCGGATCACCAGTGCGTTCAAGGGCATCGATGAGCTGCTGGTGAGCTCGTTCAAGCAGCTCGAGGAGTTGTACGACCGCCAGGACAAGATTCCCGGCGTGCATTCCGGATTCGCGGATCTCGACCGCCTGCTCGCGGGCTTCCACCCCGGTGACTTGCTGATCCTCGCCGCGCGACCCTCGGTTGGAAAGACCGCTCTTGCGCTGAACTTCGCCGTCGAGGCCGCCAAGACGGGAGCCTCGGTGGCCATGTTCTCGCTCGAGATGTCGGCCGAGCAGCTCGTCCAGCGCGTGCTGTGTTCCGAGGCGCGCATCAGTCTCACCGACGTGAGAAGCGGCAACCTGCGCGACGAGGACTGGGGGGCGGTGCACAAGGCCATGGGACGCCTCGCCTCGCTCGACCTGTGGGTCGACGACACGCCCGCCATCTCCATCTTCGAGGTCCGCGCGAAGTCCCGTCGCCAGCTGCGCAACAAGGACAAGGGGCTCATCATCGTCGACTACCTGCAGCTGATGCAGCCGCAGCAGGGCCGCCGATCTGAGAACCGCCAAGTCGAGATCGCTGAGATATCCCGAGGGCTGAAGATCCTGGCGAAAGAGCTGCACGTCCCCA